>JAIPFM010000065.1 GCA_021736645.1 Phycisphaerae bacterium
CACAGAGAGCCTGCCGCTGCCATGATGACGACTATCGAAAACTGTAATCTCTTCATACCATGTGCCTTTCATGTCTTACAATTAATGAGCTGATTTGGACTGTTATATCAAATGGAAGTTGAGTCTGGGACCTTAAAACTGACACTTTTTTGTCACCCTTTTGAAATGGGCACAGAATGCCCCCTCACCATGAATGTTTTGACAAGAAACCACTTGAATACCGGGCCATTTTGCCGGATGCTATTGAATGCCAGGAGATTATAGATGGCAAGTCAATCTGTCTCAGGAGGTTCAAACATGATGCACTCGGACAATATCACGAGACGAAGCACGCTGAAAGGCCTGGGAGTCGCAGGAGTCTCATCGCTGTTAACCACAGCAGGCATGGCTGACGATGAGGCAACTCTGCACGCCGCCCCGGTCCTCCCTGCCCCGCTGGACTCCAGCCGGGCACTCCGGGACAAGGTCGAGGCCACCGCCTTTGTAGACACGCATGAACACCTGATCGAGGAACGTCACCGCTTGACCGGAACCTCGCACCCCCAGGTCCCGTGCGACGATTGGGCCCTGCTGCTCAATCACTATCTGAATTCCGACCTCCTGGTGGGAGGTATGCCGCGTGACGCGTACAGCAGGCTGTTCTCGGCGAATGTCGACCCCATAGAGAAGTGGGACATCCTCAAGCCCCACTGGCCGGCCGTGAAGCATACAGGGTACGCGCAGGCCGTACGCATCGCCATGCGCCGTCTCTACGGCGTGGAAGACCTCTCCGATCGAACCATTCAACAGGTGCAGGACGGCTATCAAAAGACACGTCGCCCCGGTTTCTACCGGCACATTCTCTGCGACCTGGCCAACATCGAGTCCTGCCAGGTCAACTGCCTGGATGCCCCATATGGCCAGACAGATATGCCGACGCTTCTCATGCAGGATCTCAGCATTGTCGGCATGTTTGCCGGTCCCAACATCAGCGGGCTGGCCGCCCCTGCACAGATAGACCCCACGTGCCTGGCAGACTGGCACCGCGTGATCGACTGGTGGTTTTCAAAGTACGGCCCGCGCGCAGTCGCCGTCAAGTCTCAACATGCGTACAGTCGCGACATCGATTACGAACAGGTGCCTGCCGAGGACGTGGAAGCCGTATTCAAGAAGGTCCTGCGCAGGGAGACCGTGACACCGCAGGACAAGAAGGCGCTGGAAGACCACCTGTTCTGGTATGCCGTGGACAAGGCCACAGCATACGGTCTGCCGGTCAAGCTCCACACAGGCTATTACGCAGGCCAGGACACCATGCCTCTGAAACGGCTGCTGCACAATCCCGGCTCTGCCAGCGATCTGTGTCGGCGATCCCCGAAGACCCGCTTCATCTTCATGCACATCTGTTATCCCTATTATGAAGAACTGCTGGCAGTGGCCAAGCAGTACTCCAACGCCTACATTGACATGTGCTGGTCCTGGATCATCAATCCTGTGGCAGCCAAGGATTTCTTGAAAAAATATCTGGTCACCGCCCCGGCCAACAAACTCTTGACCTTCGGAGGAGATTATATTCCAGTGGAGCCCGTACTGGGCCATGCCCACATGGCCAGACAGGGTATCACCCTGGCCTTGAACGAACTGGTGGCTGAGGGATGGTTGAGTCTGCCCGACGCCCAGACACTCGTAGGTCCCCTGATGCGAGAGAATGCGTATCAGATCTTCAATTTAGAAAAGAAACAAAGCCTGTTGGCGTCTGCCTGATCATTTGGCAATCCGATACCATGGCAGACGCGACAGGGGGACTTGAATCTCGACCTGGCAGGGCCCCTGCACAGTGGAGCCGTCGTCGCCCCGCCAGGTGCCCGGAGGAAAGACGGCCTGACGACTCCGCTTGCCCTGTTCCAGAACGGGCATCACCAGAATAGCATCGCCAAGAAAAAACTGATCCTTGATCTCCGCATAACCCTGCCCCGGATACATGTACTCCATGGCCCTGACCATGGGCTCTCCTGATTTGGACGACGCCTTTGCCATGACCAGGATCTCCGGCCCCATGGTTTCATGGAGCCTTGCCATGTCACGACAGATCGCCATGTTGGCAGGGCTCAACACGCGCCACGGCGCCACGGAAAACTGCATCATGGGCATGAGCGCAGAACACTGCGCAGATCGGACAATCAATTCCTGATCCAGGGGCTTGTCCGGATTGTCATAAAAGTAGGAGTATTCTCCACCGCCGATCAGGTCGGGACAGACGTACGCATACCCGATGAGGCCGAGTGCCAGGGCATCGGGGATGAGCTGACGCAGGTCCTGCCAGGTATGTCCCTTGTCCCTCAATCGCTGCGCCAGGGGCTGACCTGCCAGTTTCCAGCAGGCACGGTACTCATTGAGTTTGAAGGGCAGACCCAGACGTGCCCACAGTTCGGAAAAGGCATTGGGCGTGATATCCTGAGCGGCCTTGATATTCTGATCATGGTAGTGATCTGCATCGCCGGCATCGAGTTTGAAGCCGTCCACGCCGTACTCTTCCACGAGGGTGGCGAGTCGTGACTGAAAATAGGCCACAGCCTCGGGATGGGTCAGATCGAGTGACGCGCTGTACCCGTTCCACCAGGGACGCATATAGGTGCCGCCGCGCCTGTCCTTGAGGAAGTACCCCTTGCGGTTTAGCTGACGAAATGTCTCGCTGTCCGGGCTGAAGTAGGGGCAGATCCAGAGCATCACCTGAAAGCCCTGATCGTGCAGGGTGTTCATCATGTCCTTGGGATTCGAGAACCGGCCCGGATGAAAGTCCCAGACGCCGTAGTCTTCCTGCCAGTTGTCATCGATCATGAGCACGCCCGCAGGAAAGCCGTGACTCAATATGTCACTGGCATATTGACGGATACGCTCCTCCCGCTGATCATAGATCAACTCGATCCAGGTGTTGTACTGCGGCTTGATAAAGAGACGCTCATCAGGGATCGTGCCAGTACTGGGGAAAAAGGTACGGCTGACATACTGAAAGACATCTCTCAGAGAATTGCCCTGCTGACCCGTCTTGATCTCACCGTCGCGGGAGTCGATCGTGAGAGTTCTGCCTGAAAAGTCAAACTTAAAGGGCTCCTCACACCAGACATAGCGTCCCTGATCCGAGATGAGCAGCGGCTGGGCCTGATTGCCCCGGGTGGTCCCGTACAGGTCCCGCTGAAAATCGGCCTGACCGAACGGCATGGCGCGACCGTCCGTGACACAACCGCCCCAGAAATGTTCGCCTTCCTGCAGTGTAATCACCTTGGTATCAGCCAGACCAGGCGTACCGCACAGCCCCAGCAATAAAAGCACAACCAGCGTCTCTCTCATGGATACATTCCTTTTCATCATATTATTCAGTCACATATCGAAGGGTCTGGTCCACTTTGGGATCATCGAACAGCGAGGAGTCAAGTGTCACGGTGCCCGGCTTCATGCCCACACCGATCCTGCCCACAGGATGACGCCCACCCTCTCTGTAGTGCTTCACGGCAAAACGCAGCGACGGCACCTGACCCGCAGGATCGAGCACGGCCAGGGCCAGGTCGTATTCTCCGGGACTCACGGTCTGGTCCAGCATAAATGAACCGCTGACGGTGTGGAGTTTCGCTGGCTCTGAATAGTCCCTGAGCGATGCGTCCCAGCGGTCTCCAGGCGTCCACTGACGGATGTCGGCCTGAGTAAACTGACCTTGCCATACCGGGCGGCCTGTGCCAGGTTGCAACAGGCTCAACTCGACCGGCCATCGATAATAAAAGGGCGCGGACCCTGTGTTGATCACATCAAAGGCCACATGAAAAGTATGTCCCGATTCGATGCGCCTGGGGTAGCGTATTTCTTTCACGACATAGCGATACCCAAAGGCCTTCTGAACCTCCTCGGCGCCGTCTCGGGCCAGGGCATTCTCCTGATCATAGTCACTGACCCAGCGAAGCTGCGTGCAGTGCAGTGAACGTATGGTATCAATGAGAAAATTACAGTGCACAGGATCAGACACCGTATCGGTCGGGCTGTCACCGGGCTGCTCCTTATACTTGCCCCAGTCATACGCGGTTTCTCCGCCGATCAGACTGGTGCGCCAGCGATTGCCCAGACTTGCATACCCCTTGCCGTGGGAATCCATTTGACTGGCATGGGCCCAGGAATCCCAGTATCCGCCAAATCCGTGTCCCAGGAACTCGGTCCAGGGATGACGCACCAACACCTGCTTGTGGGGAAACGCGTCCTCAAAGGCCCTGCCCAGCAGGGCTTCGATCTCCGGCGTGGGAGACGGGCTGTGGTGTTCGCCCCACTTCCCAATGATGCCCATCTCCAGATAGGCCACGCGCGGGTCCGTGTCCCAGCAGATCCCCAATCGCTTGACCAGGCGTGTCACGCGCTGAACAAACTGTTCACTGGTGTAGTCATCCGGTGTCATGTCAGCAGGCCAGTATCTCCGGTCTCCGCTCCAGTGCAGATACACGCGAGGCACCACCTTTTGATTGCGCTGGGCCACGCCCTGCCACGCCGTGTCACACCACTGCCGGATCTTGTCAATGCCGTCCGACTCGTCATTTTCAATCTGATTCCAGCGGATGTAGCAGTGCACCAGGGTGGCCCATTCATTGTGCTCGCTAAAACCACGGTTGGTAAAGCCCTTGATCGGATTTCGCAGCGCATACTTGTATTCCTCCGGACGGATGACCACGATGTCCTGATCGACTGTATCATACGCATAAAGAGCAGCGCACAACCCCAGTGTCAAAATACTGCTGCCACATAAAAGTCTTCTGATTTTACCCTGATCCATGGAAAGTTCCTGTTGTCAAATGAATGGTACGTTTCTGCAATCCAGCCATGATGCGTTCAAAATGTCGTTTCTCGGCTGTGAGTATACTCCCATGAAAACCGCGATTCAAGAAACAACATTTTTTTATACTCTTTGTAAGAGTTGGCATTACAATGCGACTAGAGAGTCATCATGTGAACATGAAAACGCCGATGCGGCTGGAATGCCTTGAGCTGGTTTCAAAACTGATTTTGAAGCGAGATCGAGCGAAAAGGTTGTGGGCAAGGCCGGAGGTGAAAAGGGCTCGGAGGCGTACTGAAGTACGTCGAGAACCGTTTTTGCCGACAACACAGCCCACGAGCTTTGCAGCCGATCGCAGCCGAAAGGAGTTTTGAAACCAGCTCTTATGATCCATATTGAACATCTTCTCAAGTGCTACGACAGCCTCAGGGCCGTGGACGACATCTCTTTTGATGTCAAGGAGGGAGAGCTGTTTGGCTTCCTGGGGCCCAATGGCGCGGGCAAGACCACCACCCTCTCCATGATCTCCGGACTGTTAAAACCGGATAAAGGATGTATCCATGTGGGTGACATTGACGTATGGCAGTGCCCAAAGAAGGCCAAGCAGCTCCTGGGCCTCATCCCGCAGGATCTGGCCCTGTACGAAGAACTGAACGCCCGCGAAAACCTGATGTTCTGGGGCAGCCTGTTTCATCTGCCCAGGGCCACGCTCAAGGCCAATATTGATCTCTGGCTTGACCGCGTGGGTTTGTCAGATCGATCCAGAGAACCGGTGTCGAAGTTTTCAGGCGGCATGAAGCGTCGCCTGAATCTGGCCATTGGCCTGGTTCACAACCCCAAGGTCGTACTGCTGGATGAACCCACGGTCGGCATTGATCCACAGGCGAGAAACAATATCCTGGACATTATCCGTGAGATCGCCAGGGAAGGCACCACCATACTGTTTACCACACATCACCTGGAAGAAGCAGAAGCCCTGTGTGACCGGCTCGCCATTATGGATCATGGCAAGATCCTGGCTGTCGGTTCAGTGGAAGAACTGGCCCTGATGGTCGGAGATGGCAATATCGTGACCCTCAGTGGAGACTTCACGGCCCTCCGGATCAGGGAGGTCCTGGAGACCACCCCATTCGCGGTGCTCAATACGGCCGATCACACTGCGACCTTCAGCCTGAATCAGCAGGGCAACCTGCTGCCCTCACTGCTTCAGACACTCAATGAAGCCGGCATCGAGGTCACGGACATCGCCATGCAGAAACCGAATCTGGAGAGTGTTTTTCTCAAGCTGACCGGAAGAGAGTTACGCGATTGAAACGCATAGCCGCATTACTCAAGAAAGATCTGCAGCGGGATGCACGCCATCCCTGGGGCCTGGTCATTTTCATGTTGATCCCGGTGATGACTGCCCTGATCATGTCCCTTGTGTTCTCTCCCAAAAATGACCTCCAGAAAAATGTGCACGTGCGCATTGCCCTGCTTGATCTTGATGATGATTTCCTGGGAGGATTGATGCGAACCCTGTCTCAACAGGGTCGATTGGGAGGCCATCTGAGTCTGCAATTCGTGGACACAGAGACCCAGGGCCTCAAGCTCGTGGAAAAACGCAAGGTCTCGGCCTTTGTCATCCTGCCGGAGCATCTGACGCAAGACATATTGGACCACAAGAGCACCCACCTCACACTGTACAAAAATCCGGCCGAGGCCATTCTGCCAACCATCGTGGAAGAGGCACTAAACACCCTGTGTATCGGCATCTCCAAAGCCGTGGTGCTGCTGGAACCGGAAATCAACAGCATCCGAAAAATGATGGATCTGGATCATGTCCCCAATCCGCTGTTGGTGGGGATGGTGGCCGCCCAGTCCACGCAGCGTCTAAAAACAGTGGAGCCCTATTTCCTCCCCCCCCTGGTGCAGTTCACCACCCTCAATGCCTCAGACTACCACTCCATGGCCATGACAGAACCAGACCCCAATCAGGAGGGCCGGCCATGAAAGATATCTTTGAAATGGTCTTTCCCGGGCTCATGCTGATGTGGGTGTGCTTTATTGCCAACGGCGTGTTTATGGACATCTTTAAAGAGTACAAGACCCATACCATGTCACGACTCATGGCCAGCGGCGTCACCCTGGGAGAGATCCTTTTGTCCAAGGTGCTGCGGTGCCTGGTGATCTGCTGGATCTGCGAACTGCTGCTTATTCTGTTTACCGGTCTGGTGTTTGATATCGGCTGGAAAAATCCTCTGGGGCTGTGCACGGTCCTGACCTCATTCAATCTGTTTCTCCTGGGACTCCTGGCCTTGATATACGGCTATGCCAAGTCACAAGAGGTGGCACACGGAATCGTGATTCTCGTGTTTCTGACGTCCTCTATGCTGGGCGGCAGCTTTATCCCATTCAACCAACTGCCCGTCACACTCCAGCGCATTGGCTACTGGACCATGATCCAGATGGGCCAATATGGCATTGAAAGCACATTTCAGGCTCGTGGGCCCTGGGCCATTGTGCGTCCCAGTCTGTACCTGACCGGCCTGGGCCTGGTCTTCATCGCATTGGGTGTTCGCGTGTTGCGTAAACGATTTGAAACAGGACAGGCGGCTTGACCATGAATGTCTTCAGAATAGCGTTGAATGATATTCGCATCGTGCTCAAGGACCGCATGGTCATCTTCTGGTGGCTGGCCCTGCCCCTGATATTCACCCTGATCTTCGGGGCCATCCTGGGGGACCCCACACAGGACAGCACATGGATTCCTGTGTTCAAACACGACACGCATGAACTGGCTGACATCTTTATCGATCAATTGCGTGCTGAAGACTACCAGATCGATGTCAAACCCATCTCAGATGAACACTGGATCGACGATTGGGCTCGCGCCATCATCATTCCCCCGACATTCTCGCAAGACATCCTCGAGGGCAAGCGTACAGACATCACCCTCACCAAGGGACAGGGCAGTCCGGAAAAGAACCTGGCGGCCCAGACCCTGCTATTGCGAAGCCTCATCAAGTTTAACGCTGCCGTGGCTGCCATCGACCTGATCCAGCGCGACTGGTCGCCTGAGACCAGACAGGCCCTGCTCGATGAGCTCAACACACCGGCCCTGCTGTCCGTGGAAACCAAGGCCCACTTCTCCCTGCGTCCTCCCCCCACGGGCTTTGCCCGGAGCCTGCCACAGTATCTTGTGATGTTCGTCATGATGATGACCATCATGTACGGAGGCCTGACCCTGGCAGAGGAGCGCGCTGAAAAACGCCTCAACCGTCTGGTGGCCGCCCCGGTGTCCATCGTCGAGATCTTCCTGGGCAAGCTCCTGGGGCGCATGCTGCAGCCGATCCTTCAGGGCGGCTTCCTGCTCCTGGCCGGTGTGCTTCTTTTTGACATCAAACTCGGTGACCATCCTGTGGCCCTGATCCCGGTCCTCCTGAGCTTTGCCTTCTTCTGCGGTGCCATTGGCCTGCTGTTCGGCGTCCTGTTTCACAACGAACAACAGATCATGAGCATCGGCATCGTGACCACGATGCTCCTGGGCGCCCTGGGCGGCTGCTGGTGGCCCATGGAGGTGGTCCCGCAAACCTTCAAGACCATTGCCCTGGGCCTGCCCTCGTACTGGGCCCTTCACGCCATCCATGATGTCATGTCGTTCGGCCAGTCCTGGTCCGGCGTCCTGCCTGAATGCGGCATACTCTGCGCCTTTGGCCTGGTGTGTATTGCCATTGCGATCCCACGATTTACCTGGCATTAACCAAGCAGGCCGAATTTTCATCAGGGTACGTGGCTGTGTCACATCCTCAAGAGGCTGGAGATGCAGCCGACAAAGATCAGTGGGAGATTATTTGCTCTTTTTCTTCCTCTGCTCCAGCATGGCAGCATGCGCTTCAGCCGAACCGTCATGGAAGCTTCCAAACCACTTGTCCAGGGGCACGGCCTCCACACCGAAATTTACGGTAAAGTATTTGTGATGCAGATAGTGGAAGTAATTGTCAGCCATGAGGCCCTTTTCGCCCCTGGTGACCAGCTTGTGAAATCCTGTGTGGCCCAGCGCCGGACTGACCCCTGCATGCATCAGGTGAAAGATCGCATGGATGGGATGCGACGGAATGACCCAGTGGATCAGCACACCTGAGAAGTACAGCAGGTGCTCGATGGGATGCATGGACAGGCCAGACCAGGGACCGATGTTTATGTTCTTATGGTGAAGGTAGTGGGAACTCTTGTAGATGGGTTTCCAGTGGCTGAAACGGTGGACCCAGTAGAAATGGAACAGGCGCAGAAAGGGGATAGCCGCCATCATGACCACAAAATACACGGGGTGGGCTTTGATACTGACATACGGCAGATGCCCGTTCGCATACCCCCAGAGTGTCACGACCTCGTACGCTGTCCAGATGATGCAGCCGCTCGTGAGACTCCAGAAGATATTGTCCCAGGTCTGGTGATGGAATAGAAATTTCTTGTTGTCCGTGGCCAGCCACTTGTTGGTGTACTTGAAGGTCTCCCCCTGCCCCTTTGTCATGTACAGACGCAGATGAAGCCCCCCTGCAATGATGATCAGCAGCACGGCATTACGCAGATAGATCTCGGTGATCCAGCCGATTTTAAAGGTGACTGAGCGCGACAGGTCCGGCGTAAAGTAGACCCAGCTCAAGACGGCAAGGCCCGCATAGATCATGTTGTACGGGCAGAAGAAGCCTTCGGGCGCAAACAGATACTTGAGGATCTTGGCTGGCTGCAACGGCCACGAAAACAACGGTGCAGGGACTGGCAGGACCTCCGGGGTCCACTCGCCGCGACTGTCTCTGACTCCCCAATTTACATCAGTCATACATGAGCTCCTTAATAATCTATGCCTGTCACCGGCGCCGGTAACGTTCTGTCAACAGGTCTTTCATGTAGCAGTTGATCTCCCACTGGTTGGCCAGGGGCATTTGAGTGAACGGCAGCTGCTGAAGATAGGGAAACGGCCCGAATTCCGGGCCAATGGGAAACACGGTGTCACCGCGCTGCCGGGCGTGATCCACGATCTGATCCCACCATTGAAGGTGACGCGCCACAGTGGCCTGCCATTCGGGTGCTCGCGGATCCGTGATCTGCGGCCCCTCGGCAAATCCCACGCGCGCGTGGAAGTAGGCGCAGCGCGACAGGGCCAGTGCCACGGCCTCGGTCTGGTCCTCCAGCAGCGACTCGGCCACATTGCACCAGTGGCTCAGGTCAAGCGTGAGTGTCAGATCCTCGAGGGCCTCCAGATACGGCCGCGTGACGTGGGCGGCAAAGCTGAAACGGCCTCGGTGGGTTTCATGTAAAATGCGGACCCCAGTCTCAGCCGCCACGGACTGGGCCAAGTCGATCAGCGCGGCATTCTGCTCGAAAGAAAAGTAATCCTTGCCTGTGTGTGCATTGATCAAGAGCGGTCGAACAGCCGCCAGATGACGCAGGCATCGTTCGTACGCCTGCTTATGTGCCTGCCAGTCGGGCAGGTGTGTCTCATGATGCTGGGCAATCAGGGCCAGATCGTAATCTCGCAGCACGGCCAAGGTTCTTGCCCTGGCAGCATCATCCCAGGGCAAATCCATCTCCACACCCTCGTATCCAGCCTCCCTGACCTGCTTGGCAAAGGCTTCGATACCCGAGTGCTGCTGCCCCCAGTAAGGACAGAAAAACATGATTTTCATGGGCGTAAATCCCTTTCAGACAACATTATACAGCATCTATGCATCACCAGCAGTGAGCTCTGACTGCCTATGTACGATTCGCAGGTGCGATTTGTTGGGTTTATTTGAAATTCCATGGGTTTGGCCAAGACCGAAATACAGGGCCATCATGTCGATACCCGGCTCATAAGGCCGCCCGAGGGCCGCCATAAATCATTGGCAGTCATGCACTTTTCTCGGTAGTATAGTGTTTGAGTATGATCATGAGCATACCTATTCCGACAGCATGAATTGGGAGATCGCAGCATGAACCATCATGACACACCGCCGTTTCCAGGTTTGCCCCCCCTGCCCAGACGCCAATTCCTCCAGGGTGCCATTGGGGCCCTGACTGCGCCGCTGTTTCTGCCGGCCATCAGCACCGGGGCCGCAGCCAATGCCACATTGAATCACGCCTGCATCGGGGTGGGCGGGATGATGGGATTCAATGACCTTCAGAATTTTCTGAGCCACAAAAAGGTCCGGATCACGGCCCTGTGCGACGTGGACAGTCGGCACCTGCAAAAGGCCAGGGAGGCTGTGCCGGAGGCACGCGTGTATCGGGACTGGCGGGAGCTCCTGGACACCGAAGGCGACCGAATCGATTCGGTCAATGTCACGGTGCCGGACCACATGCACTTTTCCATTGCACACAAGGCCATTCAATCGGGCAAGCATGTGTACTGCCAGAAGCCCCTGTGTCACGATGTGGCTGAAGTGCGCACCCTGATGCAGGCCACGCGAAAGGCCGGCGTCACCACGCAGCTCGGGACCCACATCACCTCCACGCTCGCCGAGCGCACGGCCCTGAGCTACCTGCGCCAGGGCGTGATCGGCAAAATAGAGCGTGTGATCCTGTGTGCCAATCGTCCCGGGGCCATCGAGGCATACCGACTGCTCGGACCGCGTCCGGCATCGGGCCAGCCCGTGCCTGAATCTCTTGACTGGGACCTGTGGATCGGCAGTGCGCCCATGCGGCCCTATGCCGCCGACATGTATCATCCCGTGCTGTGGCGCGCTTGGCAGGATTTCGGCACTGGCTGGTCCGGTGACATTGGATGTCACCTCTTTGACCTGGTGTGGAAGGGATTGGAACTGACTGCCCCGTTGAGAGTCAGGGCCCGCGTGCAGGACTCCTGGCAGCAGTCCCCGGCACGCCGCGCAGATACCTGGCCCCAGAGCAATCACATTACCTGGGTCTTTCCGGGCAACCGCCACACGCAGGCCGATGAACTGACAGTCGAGTGGTATGACGGTCTGTTCTTTCCGCCCAAAGAAATCCTCGACCTGTATCCGGGCCGGGTCTATCCCACGGAATCCGCGATGCTGATCGGCTCAGAAGGTGCGCTGCTCTATCCCCTGGATTCCGCACCGTGGTTATTGCCCAGGGACAAGTTTGTCGACCAGGCACGTCCCACACTCACACCCAGGAATCACTATCACCATTTTGTGGACGCCTGCCTCGGTGGCGAAAAAACGGAATGTCATTTCGGGCAGTCCGGGCCCATGACTGAGGCCATCCTGCTGGGCACCGTGGCAGTACGCATGCCAGGGCAGTGGCTCGACTGGGACACCACTCAGATGACGATCAAGAATCAGCCCCAGGCCGAACAGCTCTTGAGGCGGTCCTATCGCACCGGTTGGGAAGTCACTTAGTACAGGACTTTTGCAGAAAGCCCTGTGGTATTCAGTGTTCAGAAAAACGCGTTTTTATACTGTAAACCGCCTACTGAAAACTGAACACTTAGACTTTGGAAAAGTCCAGCTAGTGCATTTCCACGTCACAGGTGCCCACACCCGGACGATAAAAGTGGAACTGCACATTCGGGTGATCAGCCAGTAAGGACATGGGCACGGCAGAATCCATCACGCGTTTGCCGATCATCAGCGTGGTCAATCGCATGCCAAAGGGATTGTCGTGACACCCGGCCTGCCAGATGGAAACCTTGTCGGCCTGCCAGGTCTGGACCGGGCCCACGGTGATCGCCTGTGTGGGCACACCGGTGACCACACCCCCGCCGCTGGTGCGTGCATTCTGCATGACCGTGACCGGATGCAGGTCCACGACACGCGTGGAGAGTTCGCGATACTGCGCAGGTGTCGGAGGCTGGTCCTGATACAGGCCTTCCCGTTTGACCGGATCATTAAAGGCCCAGTGCTTGATGTCACCCTGACCGCCCTGCATGACTGCACAGCGCACGCCGTGCCAACTCTCTATATAGGCCCGCGTGTCCGCCTTGGGGAAATGCTGGTGCGCTTCGGGCATGCTCAACCCCGGATCGATCCGGTCAAAGCAGAGTTCGAGATCGGCTCTCTTGAATGACAGCGGATGATCCACGGGCACCTCCTGACCCTGCACAACCCATTCGTCCATGCCCCAGAAGTGGGCGTGCTTCAGATCCAGGCCCAGCGTATTGACCAGGCGCGCCACCAGAGGCAGTTGCTCGGTGGGGCCGATGGGACCGCACACACCCACGGGATTGTCGGCAGTGGCCTGTGTCCAGGCCATGGTGTATTCCAGGGCCTCGGCCAGGTAGAAGTCCTCCAGCGTATCATGGAACACGACCTCGAATCCCGGACGGGATAGGGCCTGCATGTCCTTGGTGGTCAGGCGTGCAGCATCATTCAACAGGTCGTCGGCCAGTGTGGTGAAGTCCCACCATCCGGGCGCGAGGATACTCGTTTTTCTAGGCATGTGACTCACTCCTGATTGCAGTGAACATGATCCGCAAGAATGTCAGCCAGAATATTGTCTTGAGGAAAACTGTGTCCCAGATGCTGCCTGAATCCCTCGGCGGCCGCCCGATCGATCAGGGCACCTCTCTGGGCAGAGAAGCTCTTCATGGCCAGGACATACTCGTCCATGCCATGATGCACCCTGAGCCAGTTTCTCTGGCTTTCGTGGCAGCACAACATCTGTTCCTTGATGGCCATTACGCCGGAAATGTCCACCAGGGTCGTGGCCTGTATGGCACGTCCCTGGATGTCCTTGCCCTCAACAGGATCGCAGTAAAAAAGATAGGGCACCGGCTCAAAGTGGGGCTCGTCGACTTCCATATTCTTGATGCCGCACACAAAACACGCGGTCTGGGCAATGCGGCTAGCCATTTCATGATCGACCATGTAATCCTCAGGGCTGCATGTGAACACCAGCGCAGGCCGAACCTGCCGAACCAGAGCCGCGGCCTTGTTGATCGTGTGACGGTCATAGAGAATATAGATGTCTTCACACTCCAGGCAGTGATACTGTGCGTCAATGACGGCCGCCGCCTGAGTCGCCTCGTGTTTTCGAATACGACTGATCTGATCCCGCGTGTGCTCGACCGTGCCCTTGTCCCCGGGCGACAACGTGGCAATATGCACGGCCCAGCCCGCCTGCCTGAGCAGGGCCAGTGTGCCTGCGCATAAAAATTCGGCATCATCCGGATGGGCGAACAGTCCAAGGACTGTTTTGTTCAGGGTCTGTTCCATAGGGTCGTATCCTTGTATCAATACAAACTCACTGCAACAATCGGAGGGAGCTTGTCTCCTGAACAGTTATTCTTGGGCAGCATGGGCCGGCATGGGATGCTGGTCGTTGAACACAAGCAGGTCCTCATAGGATTGCAGCACCACAAAATCTTCGGACACACTGCCATTGGGCTTCATCACTTTGTCCAGAGACAGAGACAGATGCCGGGCCAGGAAAGGATACACATGGAGGCGTTTGGAATAGCCGTAGTCGTGTCCCTCGTCGCCCAAGTGCACGTTCAAGACCTTGTCCCGGGCCTCATACAGTTTGTAGATGCCTTGAATAAAGGGAAACTCCACGCGCGGCGTGTTCTGTGTCCAGTCCTGGCCGTCCGAGACCATCAGCATGGGACGAGGGGCTGCAAGCGCTGCAATTTCCGTGTTGTTCGTTTCATACGCACCCCGTTTGTGGATCGGCATGCCGCTCTCGCACAGGCAGCCTCCGAAAAAGTGCGCAGCCACCATGACCACCGGCACGGACACACGAATGCGTTCATCAATGGCCGCCAGCAGAAACGTCTGGGTGCCGCCGCCTGAGGCCCCGGTCATGCCGATACGCTGGGGATCCACATCCGGACGGCAGGACAAATAATCCAGCACGCGCACGCTGTTCCACAACTGCTGCCTGAGCACCCCGGGCCGCCGGTGCTGCCAGCCTGCGTTTAGCGAGTCCCCGTACCCCACCATGTCATAGGCGAAGACCACGGCCCCCATGCGGGCCAGTGCGGCGCAGCGATACTGCATGTCCGGGCGGAATCGTCCGTAATCCTTCTTGTCGGACCAATGACCGTGCGCACACAGGATGGCTGCAAAGGGCCCGTCACCGGCGAGGGGACGATACAGGTTGCCCGTGACAAACACACCCGGCATGCTCTCTATGGCAATGTTCTCCACGCTGTATCCGTCATACTCGCGGCGACTGTGCACCACGGGATTCAGCAGGGTCCGTGTGGGCATGGGCCACAGGTCTGTACCGCGCAGAATGTTCTCCCGGATCAGTTCGCGCCGGGCCTGCCACTGGTCCAGCGTCCCACTGTGACCTGCCAGGCGATCGAGCTGCTGCACGGCCTGGGCCTCGGTTTGATAATTGCCCTGACACAATTCCACGGTCTGGGACCAGGCAGATTGACAGGCAAAGGCAAGGACAAGGACAAGGACAAGGACAATATGGCACAGGAATGATCGTAGGCTGTTCATGGTGGTTTCCTCATATGAGTTATAATACGGCTTATGCCAGCTCACTGAATAATGATCAACAGTTCATTCTAAAGGACAATTCAGAAGGACGCAATCTTCAATATCACTCATCTATTACGAGTGTCCGGATCTATGGACACCTGACCGTATTGATCCTACGGTTTTCCATGTCGGAAGGTCGCCTTTCCTGTTTCGGAGACATGACAGAAGAATGTCTCTCCTCCAGCCTCGACAGTGAGAGATCCCTCCCCCCACCTCGAGTAGATGGGACCAGAGTGAGCCTCCCCGGAGCTGTTGGCATACAGGTATTTTGCATGCTCCGCCGGATCATGAAGGTGTCCATCTCGATACATTTTGAGTTGCGTGGGATCGTCCTGCCACAGGATGCGGAGTGTTTTTCCCTTCGACGATTTGACCTGGACATCGCCCTGCTCGATCCTGGAGGCAGTCACCTTTGCTGCCAGGGCCTGCTGCTGAAAATTCACAAACGACCCATACGTCTCTGCTTCGCCCACTTCGACAGCCAGACCGCAGAACGCCTCGCCCGTTCCGGAGGTCGCCAGCACCTGATGCCCTGGAAAGCGAGCCTTGTCACCTTCAGAGATGTGCCGCGTCATATCGTCGTCGCGGACCAGCGCATTGGCGGCAAGGGGATGAATGGCGACCCAGGTCCGGTCGCACTCCAGAAATGTCACACCCTGTTCGAGACTCACCTTCACCGACTCGGGAATCACCCATCGCCAGGGCGATCGACCGTCATGCACCAGCCAGAGGGCCAGGTTCCCGTGCTGGGCAACCCGGTTCTCAGCCGAGACCTTATCGGGTTGATACTGAGGCGATCCGGGAAATGCAGGGTCCACGCCCGGTACGGCCTGCAAAGTACGTGCACCCTCGGTCTCGTCGTACACGAGAATCTTGAAGCCGCACACGTCACTGATCCCCGGCAAGGTACCGCAGGTCAATGATCCCATTTGAAACGAATGTCCAATATACTGTGTCTCGAGGTATTCCGGTTTGCTTTGACCCTGAAACGTCGTGGTGGCACTGTAGGAAGGTTTGGCTGCAAAGAGCTCGACCGGACGATCAAATGCCTTGCGAGCGAGTTTGACCACGGCCAGAGGCGGACGGTAGGCGCTGGTGATCAGATGCACTTCATCGGATTCCCAGTGGTCCTGTTTTTCGAATGGTGTGTCACCGAACATCACCCACAGCATATTGGCGGCACTCCCACCAAAAGGCTGGGCGTGATTGTAGTCTCGCTTGGTCGGACCATTGAATCCCCCGCGCCAGTATTTCACGGCCCCGATGGCGCTCATCCAGTCGAGGCAGGCCTTGGCTGCCATCTTGACCTCAGGATCTTTGGCAAAGTCGTAAAGATTGAGCAGCGGCGCAAAGGAATGACCGTGATAGTTCTCAGAATCCCACTCGCCCATGTTGATGCGGTAGAGCGTTTTGGTGTAATCCAAAATCGTCTTTTTGTATTGGGCGGCCGTCGACTCACTCCCTGTTTCTTCGGCCATCAGATACACACTGGTCACGCGCATGAAAAACAGGTTCTCCGTGCCGCGTACATCGACCCAACTGTTTTTTGCATCAGGCCCCCAGCCTGACTTGGGCCCCTGATAGGCAGGGTGTGGGCGATGCAGGGGATCCTGTTCTGTCCAGGCCCTGGCACCGTCGAACATGCGGCCAAGATAGTCCGGTTCGAGCAAGTCTCCGAAGTAGAAATACTTTCGCATCTGGTGCTTGAGCGTGAACGCAGCATAAAAATCAATCCCGTGGGTGTGACTGTGCCACGCTCCGGCCTGAGCGTCTTCGACTTGCAGATCGCGCACCGCGGCCATACCCCGGGGTCCCAGGGCCTGCGCCATGAGGTAACCGTAAGTGCGTTTTTCGTTTTCGAAATAGGTGTTGCCTGCAGGCACCTTCATGCCCGATTGTGCAGCAATGATCACACGAGCTCGCGCCTGAAATTCTGCTTCAAGGGCAGCAGGCCATGGGTTGATAAACATCTGATCCATGGGCATGGCGCGGTAAACCGGCTTTCCCTCCGCGTCTTGCGTGACCATCTGCGAAAGGGTCCAGTCCTTTGCGGACACATGGAGCGTACTTGTTAGAGACAGAATAACGACGGCAACTCGAACCAGGAACTGACTCACAGCGAAATTCCCTTCATCTGGAAACAGGCAAACTGAAAGCCGAAAAGGCAGCAGGCTTCTCTTTCATCATGCGGCGATGTTACGGTAGAAGTCAGAAAAGGTCAAGGAGAAGAGGCATGGGTTTGAGTCCAACCAGAACGATCCTGTGGGATCGCCGCTTGACAAGCGTCTTTTGCTCATTATGATTGGACATAGATCCATGATAAATATTGATTTGGCACAAAATGGAGGCCTTGTATTATGAATCACCATCAGAAAGATCTGAATCATCACGAGTCAGTTGAGGGACGTGTTCTGTCACGGCGCGACATGTTGTCCATGACGGCCGCCCTGGTGGGAGGCACGGCTGTATTGTCGGGATTGCCCGGTATGGCTCAGGGGCAGACCCAGCGCGTTGTCAAGAAGGGACGCATCAAACAGTCGATCTGCGGCGGCTGTCTGGGCAAGGCCCGCCTGGGCAAGGACCGTGAGGCGGCCCTGGCCGCTGAGATGGGCATCGTCGGCATGGACCTGGTCGGACGCAATGACTGGGATACAGTCAAAAAACACGGCCTGGTCGCCACCATGGTGGCCGGTGCAGGGTCCATCCGCAAGGGACTCAATGATAAATCCATGCATGCCCAATTCCTGGAAGATTTCAAGACAAACATCAAGGCCGCGGCTGAATACAAGTGGCCTAATGTCATTACCATGGCCGGCGACCGCCAGGGTATCAGCGATGAAGAGGGCATGGACAACTGTGCCGTCATCCTGAAGGAGGCCGTGAAAATCGCTGAGGATCATGACGTGACCATCTGTATGGAACTGCTCAACAGCTACGTGAACCATCCCGGGTACATGTGCGACAAGTCGGCCTGGGGATTTGAGTTGTGCAAACGTGTGGACTCACCGCGATTCAAGCTGCTGTACGATATTTATCACATGCAGATCATGGAAGGCAACCTGATCGCCACGATCAAGAAGAACATCAAGT
This sequence comes from Phycisphaerae bacterium, assembly GCA_021736645.1. GTDB lineage: Bacteria > Planctomycetota > Phycisphaerae > Sedimentisphaerales > Anaerobacaceae > JAIPFM01. The sequence goes on from JAIPFM010000065.1 coordinate 18,310, forward strand.
ATATCGGCCACTTCCACACGGCCGGCGTACCCGGACGCCATGAACTGGATGAGAACCAGGAAATCAATTACCCGGCCGTAATGCAGGCCATTGTAGAGACCGGCTATACCGGCTATGTGGCACATGAGTATTCGCCTCAGCGCGATCCGATTGAATCGCTGATCCAGGCAGTCACCACCTGTGACGTGTGACCCGAATTCAGGTAACACTTTAGCTATAAAGCGAAAGTGTTGGTTCACGGTTAAAAAGGTTCACAGTTCACGGTTTGTGACTGGTAGAGCTGGATTATTCGATCAATTGTGAACCAGGAACCACATTGTCAAGGTGATTGACTTGGCGAATAGTATTACAAATTTAGGGCCCCAAGCCGGCATTCTTAAAAAATGCCTGCTTGGGGCCCAAATAACAACTGTCCCTTTGTTTTTGAACGAAGCCTTACTGAACGTCGCGAAGGGCCCTTCTGGCCCTCTGCTTGGTGCCGTCGTTCTTTGATTTCTCGATCACGGTTTGCAGGACCTGCCTGCGCCGGTCCGCAGAAATGCCGCGTACGTTCCGGGCGGAGACCACGACCATGGCGGAATAGGCCTCCTCGGCCACAGAAGCATCAGTGGTCAGCGCGGTCAACCGGTCCAGGGCACTGGCGCAGGGCGATTCACCCAGGACCGCAATGGCCTGTCGGGTCTCTTCGGGTCGCTTGATGTGGGTCAGAAGGGCCTCGACTTCAGTGACCTTTTGCTCATTGCTGAGGGCCTTGCTGCCGCGCACATACTGCAGGTAGCCGCGCAGCCCCAGCACCTGATGGGACATCTTACCGTCTGAGCTGGCCAATGCGAGCAGGGCCTTGCCTGCCTCACTATCATCAGGCCAACTGTTCGGCCAGGTCGACAGGATACGCACGGCTTCGTCCTGCACGGACGCATCACCGTTCGCAATCGCGGACTTGACAGCGCCCAGCGCATCCGGGCCCCCGATAATGGCCAGAGCAGACAGTCCGATCACTTGGAGATCGTTGTCACGGCTCTTGATCAGGGGTTGCAGAAGCGGGAGACAGGTGACACCGTAACGCCCGCAAATCGCCTGCAGGGCCGTTCTGATGCCCGCTCGTTCGCTGGCGTTCCGGGTGGTCTGGAGCAATGCCACGAGATCGCCTGCCTGGGGTGCCTGACCAATGATGCCAATCGCCCGAACCGCCGTGGCACGCGTGTCAACATCAGTACTCTTGAGGCTCGACACGACCGCAGGCACAGCTTCGCTGATCTGTCTCTGCCCCGCCACTTCAACGAGCACGCGCTGCTGCTTGCCCTGTGCATTCTTCAAACGCGCGACCACATCGGTATCCACGGCCTTGTCGGCCATTCTGATGATCGATTCGATGGCGGCCCGTGACAGCTCGGCATCCGTCCCGGTCGCGGCCTCAAGCAGGACAGGCATGCATGAGACATTACCCAGGCGAACCAGGATGTTAATGGCCGTGAGACGCACGTCCTTTGAGCCGGTCCCTGCCGCGGTGAGAATGGTTGGCAAGACCGCAGAGTCGGTGCGGTCCGACAGGGCCAGCAGCAGCAGCGGACGACGGTCCGGACTCAATTGGGCCAATTCATCTGCCAGGGCCTCAGTCACCTTTTGACCGCCCAGCTCGCGAGCTGTGCGTAATCCAATACTCAGTCTCTTTTTGTCTTGTGATCGCAACTGCTCAACCAGCAGAGGCAGACCCGCATCCCCGCGTGCCAGAATGACACCGCGCAGGGCCTCCAGATGTCTCTGAACAGGGACGTCAGCCTGTCGCACAGCATCGTACAGGGCAATGGCTTTGGCAGTCTCACGATTGGCCATGAATCCCTCAGCACACAGAATGCAGCCTTGGGCCACTGCCGAACGCACGCCGGTCGGCGCATTGGCCAGAGCACGTGTCAGTGCAGTGCCTGCGGGCTCGCCGCCGAGATGTCCCAATGCCACGGCCGCGGCTGAGGCCACGGCTTCATCAGGATCACCCAATGTCTTTATGAGCGGGTCCACAGCACGCCCATCACGGCGCACGGCAATCGAATTGATCACCCCGACAAGCAGCCTGCCCTTGACCTTGCCCATGGCATCGCGCAGGGCAGCATCAGCCACAGGGCCGGGAATGGCTTCCAGAGTGATACGGGCCCAGGACGACAGTTCCATGTCAGCCAGCAGGGGCGCCACCACGGGCACACATCGGTCCGTGCCATAGATGGCCAGTCGCTTGCAGGTGATGGCCTTCTCACCCTTTTCAGCATTGGACTGCAGCACGGCGATCAGGTCGGATTCCTGCCAGGCCTCGGCAGCCTGCGCTTGAGTGAAGGTCACGGCCGACGCAGCAGCCATGCATACAACAACACACCAGAATATAGTTGGTTTCTTGAATATCATGAGGGTCCTCCTGGCTCAGGGGATTTCTTTATTACAGCATGGACGCTATATGCGCCACGGTTCGCGTAGGGCTTCACTGCGCAGGCGGTTGGCCTGCTCGTCGCCGATGAATTCATTCTTCTTCGGGTCGTACTTGACCTTGCGATCCAGAAACAGGGCAACATTGGCTGCATGGCAGGTGATATGCGCCCAGCACGCAGCATCGGCATTGGCCCGGGTCAGGGCACGTGTCTTGGTACAATCCAGGAAGTTGCGTACGTGAAGGTCTGCAGGATAACCCGGGATCTTGATCCCCTTGCGGATCAGCAGGGAATCGGAACTCGCCTCAATATCGGCGTTGTCCCCTGTTTCGACCCAGCCTGTATCGCCTTCGAAACGCACTGGACACGAGCCCATATTCGGCAACCAGCCGTCGTTGCGCATCACGAGCTTGACGCCATTGGCGTAGCGTGCATGCAACTGACCATTGACCGGTTCGTACTCCACAGCCGCGGTACTGTCCGCATCATTGGCCAACTGACACAGGTCCACACAGTGCGAGCCCCATTCAAGGCACCCGCCTCCGACCAGTCCGCCGCCCTTCTCAAAGTTGAAGCCATCCCTCAACGTCCTGAGATTGTAGGGACGCCATGCCGCCGGGCCCAGATACATGTCCCAATCCCCGGTCTCACGGGGCGGCAGGGCTTCAGCCGGCAGCCACCCGCTCATCTTGGTGCCCAGGCCACCTGGATGGGCATGCACTGTCTCGAGCCGCCCCAGCTTGCCGGTGCGTGCCAGTTCAATGGCATAGGCAAAGTTGGGCAGGCTGCGGCGCTGGGTCCCGGCCTGGAACACACGGCCTGTGCGGCGAAATACATCGGCCAACTGGAGACTCTGCGCAATGTTCTTGGTGCAGGGCTTTTCGCAGTACACGTCCTTGCCCGCCTTGGCTGCCATGGTAGCGGCTGTGGCGTGCCAGTTCGGGCCCGTGGCGATCAGCACAGCATCGATATCCTCACGGGCCAGCAGTTCCCGGAAGTCAATATAGGTGTCGCAGTCTGTATTGCCGTTGGCCTTGTCGACCTGATCCTTGGCTCGCTGGCGGTTGTCACCTCGCACGTCGCACACGGCCACGCACTGCAAATCGGGCTGCAGCAGGAAGCAGCTCAGCACATACCGGCCGCGATTGCCGATCCCGATGGCACCGAGTCTGATCCGTTCGCTTGGGGGAACCCGGCCGTTCTGGCCCAGGGCAGTGGCTGGAATGATTTGCGGCAGGGCCAGGCACACGCCGGCCTGTGCTGCGGTCTTGAGAAACCGGCGTCGGTTCAGACCCACTTTTTCCTTAGACATACTTGACCTCCTGTTAAAGAAGAAGCTATGAGACATTACATGATGTACGAGTATAGCCAGTAATCCTGCCCAGTCAAGCATTCAATACTCAGGCCGGAGCAGACCTGACCGTGCCCCAGAGGATTCAGAAACAAGCGGCGCCAAAACCCGGAGATTTCTTGTTTTTTAATACACTTAACCGAGTTGTCGCATTGACCACGCAGGCATTTTGGGTTATTTCATTATATATATGGGCCAATAGGCCTGACATTTGGAACTGGTTTGCCCTGATTCTATCAACGTGCCAACCGAGTTTACATGATCCGTGAGAGTCACGGAAAGGAGAACATCTATGAAATTCAATCCCAAACACATGATTTTTCTGCTGGTAGTTGTCTTGCTCGGAATCTCTCCTTTGAGTGCCCAACAGGCCCAACCTGACAAGGAAGGCTTTGTTCGTATCTTCGATGGTAAGACACTCACTGGCTGGAAACCCAGGGCCGAAGGTTTTTGGACCGTACAAGACGGCGCCATCACCGGTCAGACCACAGAGGCGCATCCTGCCCCTGTGAACCAGTTCATTACCTGGGATCAGGGCAAGGCCGACAACTTTGAATTGAAACTCCGATTTCGTTTTACAGGGCAGCCTGCAGCCAATGGCGGTGTCCAGATTCGAAGCCGCGTGCGCGAAGACGGACATGTGGTGGGCTATCAGGCGGACATGAACAAGCAGGGACAGTATATCGGCATGCTCTACGACGAAGGAGGCCGCGGCATCCTGGCACCCCGCGGCACGAGCGTGGCTGTGGATGACGAGGGCAAGAAGACACAGACCCCGCTACCCCATGCCGAGGCCCTGAAGAATACGAACCGTGACAACGACTGGAACGATTACCACATTATCGCAGTGGGCAATCGCATCATCCTGATCGTCAACGGCATGGTGACATCCGAATTGACGGACAACCAGACCGCGGACCGGGACTTCTCAGGCGTCATCGCGTTTCAACTCCACCAGGGTCCTCCCATGAAGGTCGAATACAAGGACATTCGTCTCAGACCCATCGTGACAGCCCAGCCAAGGTAGCTTGAAGGTTCACGGTTCACCACGCAAGACAGAGACCGTGTGAACCCTGCCCCCTGAACCCCGACCCCTGACCCCTGAACCCTGACCCCTGAACCCTGTTGCTAGAAGGGAGATCGATATGAAGATTGGCATGAACATGTTGCTCTGGACGCCCTCAGTCACTGAAGAGTACTTCCCTCATTTTGACACCCTCAAACAAATTGGGTACGACGGTGTCGAGATCCCTGTGTTTGATACAGATGTCACTCACTACAAGACTGTGGGCAAGGCCATCAAAGACGCAGGTCTGGCCTGTTCCGTGGTGTCCATCATTCCTGATGAAGCGCAGAATCCCATCAGCCCGAATGCAGAACATCGCCAGGGCGCCATCGATTATCTCTGTCAGATCATCGATTGCTGTGAGGCCATGGACGCGGATGTCCTGTGCGGCCCCCTGTATCAACCGTTGGGGACATTCACGGGCGCAGGGCCTACAGACGAGGAAAAAGAGCACGCCGTAGAAGTCCACCGACAGGTCTGTGTTCACGCACAGAACGCGGGCGTGGAAATCGCGATTGAAAGCCTGAATCGTTTTGAATGCTATTTCCTCAACACGCTTGATCATGCAGCAGCGCATGCGCGCCGAGTGGGGCACCCGGCCCTGGGCGTCATGTACGACACGTTTCACGGCAATCTCGAAGAGAAAGAGCCTGTGGGCTGCATCACCAGAAACTTGGACATGATCAAACACATCCATATCTCTGCCAGTGACCGCGGCACGCCGGGCAAGGGACATGTGCCCTGGGCCGAGACCTTCGCGGCCCTGCGTCAAGGCGGCTACGACAGATGGCTCACGATCGAGGCCTTTGGCCGCAGCATGCCGGCCCTGGCCGCCACCACTAAGGTGTGGCGGGACCTGTCAGTCAGCCCGCAGGAGGTGTGCGAGGTGGGATTCAGCACCATCAAAAACGGTTGGGATGCAGCAGCATAAAAGGCCACACCCACAGTCGAAGACCGAAAACCAGCAAAAACGCACCACACACAGCCGCTTCGAAGCCGCCTCAGGGTCTCCGAAGCGGCTTTCTCCTTGTTTTACCGACCTTTCAGGGGTATAATGACTGACATGGTTGATAGGCCATGATGCCTATCCGTAAAGTCGATCACTTTACTTTCAGAGGCGGGTCCATTATGTATCGCAACACGTCTGGCTTAAAGCTGTTGTTTTCTCTCTTCGTTCTGATGACATCGTTGGCGACCGCCGACATCAGCCAGCGTGCGCTGGATCATTCGGATTACGATCTCTGGAACACGATGTCGCAGGAGCGCATCTCCAACAATGGCCAATGGGTCATGTACACGGTGAACAGCGGAAAGGCCGACGGCGACTCGACACTCGTGATTCGCAAGAACGGTGCGGACACCCAGTACAGCGTGGTACGAGGCGGCGCAGCCCGCTTTACGTTTGATTCCAGGTATGCCGTATACCAGATCACACCGGACCCGACGCTGGTCAAGGCCATGAAGAAAGACAAGGCCAAACCCGAGGCCATACCGGGTACCCAAATGGAACTGCTTGACCTGGCCACCGGAGACCATGTCACTGTGGATCGAGTCAAGTCGTTTTCCGTACCCGAAGAAAACGGATACTGGCTGGCCTACCTGCTGGAGAAGCCCTTTGAAACGGACACGGTCAAAGCACAAAAATCCCAGGTCGCTGAATCGTACGAAGTCACACCCGAAGGCCTGCGCAGACCGCTAAAGCCGTTGACACTGAAAAAACGTGAATCGCAGGCAACCGTATCCGAAGCCAAAGAAAAGAAAGCCTCAGGAGCCAAAGCCAAATCAAAGGCAAATCCCGCCGAAAAAAAGAAGTCCGGCAGTGATAGTGACAAGTCCAAAGAAAAGAAAAAAGACCTAGGCACGATCCTCGTCGTTCGCGATCTCCGCACCGGCCAGGAATATCGCTATCCCGATGTCGTCAGTTTTCGCTTTTCAAAAGAGGGGGAGACACTGGCCTTTGTCACCTCAGTCGAATCGTCCCCCACCCCAAAAGACGGCAAAAAAAGCTCGAAGGATGATGCCGCGACAGCCAAGTCGGCCACCGATGGCGTGCATATTCTGAATCTCAAAAAGCAGGGCGTCCGTCAGATCGTCTCCGGTCCAGGCCACTACAAGGCTCTGGCCTTCAGCGAAGACGGACAAGAACTCGCCTTCATCACGGACAAAGATGACTATGACGCCAAGACGCCCGGTTGGTCGCTGTATCACTGGAGATACGGCACAAAAGCCGCCCGAGCCGTGGCAGCCGAAAAGAGCGCTGGCGTGCCCGAAAACTGGTGGGTGTCACCCAATTCGAGTGTCTTCTTTTCCGAAGACGGTCGGCGTCTGTTTTTTGAAACAGCGCCCATCCCGGAGGCCGTTCAGGAGGAACGTGAGCGAGCAGACAACAAGGACGGTGAAGAATCGGAAGACGAAGAGAAGAAGGCCAGGCTGGATATCTGGCACTGGCAAGACCCACTTCTACAGCCCCAACAACTCCTGCAGGCAGAGCAGGAAAAACGCCGCAACTACGCGGCCGTGTACGACCTGACCACAAAACAGATCCTCCAACTGGCCGACAAAACGCTTCCATCCATTGACATTGACCGCAGGTCGACCTCGGACATCGCTCTGGGTGTCACGAACATGCCCTACCGTAAAATGCTGTCGTGGGACACCCCCGGTTTTGAAGACAGCACCCTGGTAAATCTCAAAACGGGCGAGCGCAGCGTCATCCTCGAAAAAAGCAGGGCCAGTGCAAACCTGTCTCCGGAAGGCAGATTCGTGACCTGGTTCGACGCAGAAAAACGTCAGTGGTACGCCGCCTCTACGGGATCTGATCGTACAACCGTTGAAATAAGCAGGGGTCTCAAAACACCCCTTCAGAACGAACTCCATGATACGCCTTCCCTGCCCCGCGCGTACGGAAGTCCGGGTTGGCTGAAAGATGACGCGGCCTTTTTGATCTACGATCGGTTTGATATCTGGCAGGTCGATCCCACAGGCGCTGCCAAGCCCCAATGCGTGACGCAGGGCCTGGGCCGTAAGAAGTCGATACGATTCCGGGTGGTTCGGCTTGACAGCGAAGCCCGCGCCATCGATCCCAACACGGACATGATGCTGTCGGCATTTGATGAAACGTCCAAGGCGAGTGGGTACTACGTACTCAAGGCCAAAGGGATCGCCGCAGATCAGTCAGAGCTTCTTCCCTTGATCATGCTGGATGAGAACATCGGTCAATTATCAAAGGCAAAGGATTCAAATGACGTGATGTTCACGCGCAGCACATTCCGCATGTGCCCCGATCTCTGGACCAGCACCACGGCATTCAATAAAATCCATCGCATCAGTGACATCAACCCCCAGCAGGCGGACTATCTCTGGGGCACCGCTGAGCTGGTTCACTGGCAGGCCGAGGATGGACATGCCCTGGACGGACTGCTGTACAAGCCGGACGACTTCGATCCTGCCAAAAAGTATCCCATGATGGTGTATTTCTACGAACGCAATTCGGACAACCTGCATCGGTACTACGCGCCGGCACCGGGACGATCCATCATCAATTTCAGCTTCTACGTGAGTCGCGGCTACGTGCTGTTTGTCCCGGACATTCCGTACAAGACCGGTGAGCCCGGACCGAGTGCTGCCAATGCAGTGCTCCCCGGTACGCAGGCCATTGTGGATATGGGATTCATCGACGAGAAACGCATCGGCATGCAGGGACACAGTTGGGGCGGATACCAGACTGCCTATCTGGTGACACAGACAGACATGTTTGCCTGCGCCGAATCGGGCGCGCCGGTCAGCAACATGACCAGTGCATACGGCGGCATTCGCTGGGAATCCGGGATGAGCCGCATGTTCCAGTACGAACGCACGCAAAGCCGGATCGGCGACACCCTGTGGGCTGCACGAGACAAGTACATTGCCAACTCGCCGCTTTTCTCTGCCGACAAAATCAACACGCCGCTGTTGATCCTGCACAACGATGAGGACGGCGCCGTGCCGTGGTACCAGGGCATCGAGTTGTTTGTGGCCCTTCGCAGACTGGAGAAGCCTGCATGGCTCCTGAATTACAATGGCAATCCCCACTGGGTCATGGGCCAGGAGAATCGCCGTGACTTTGCCATTCGCATGCAGCAATTCTTCGACCATTACTTGAAAGACGCACCGGAACCCGAATGGATGGCTGTTGGCGTACCTGCCGTTGACAAGGGCGAAAATGACGGTTTGGAACTCCTGGAACCCAAAGAGGCATTAGAAAAGACAGGGACCAGGTAGGAGGATTCCGAAGAGCCGCAGCAGACGGTCTCCCCATCTCACATCAGAGACTGTCTCTTCGAATGTCAATGCGCGGCGCCCGCTCAGCCGACGTGGGTGCGGGGATCTTCCATTCGATGGCGTCACCCTCTGCGGCCACCGTGCGAAGTGCGAGATCGTTCGAGCCGGCCGCAAGGCGGTAGGTCCCCTTGGCCAGGCCCGAGATTCGGAGTGTTGTAAAGGGCGTCGACATGCGATCGTCCAGCGTGAAGCTGATTTTGGAGACGTCTTTTTTCAGGACGATTTCGGATTGATCGGCAAAGCCATTGCCCATGAGGTTCATCTCGATACGCCGATCCCCTTCGATCACCCACAGACGCTGACGCACTCCGTCCGAAGGCGTGACAGCGAGTTGCGTGTGCGCGTCTCGCACAGTCCCGCCATACGCGATTCGACCGAACAGGGGATCATCAATGACCACGGTTGCGGCCGTTTCAACATAGGCGGTCAGTCCATGATCGATTTCGCCGCATACAGGCCACGGGCCGCGCGCCCAGCCATTGGAGACTCTCGGATTCCAGCCCCGTCCGAATTTCTGGGGCGTGAATCCCCAACCAACCGCCCCGTCGTGCGCCGGATCCTGACTCATGAGTGCCCAACTGCTCAGCATGGACGCATATCCAAGGCGAAGCAGCAAGGCCGGTTTGTCTTCGAAGCGAAACGCCTGGTCGAGTATCGACCAACCGCCCATCTGCGACATGTAGCTGAGTGTGTAGAACGACGAGCCGCAGCCGCGAAAATCGCTGCCCAGCTGCATGTAGCTCGTTTCAAGCCAGCCGCGACAACCCAGGTTCGCCAGCAATTGCTGGTTGAGGAACGTTCGATATCTCGACGGATCGATCACCGGATGGGAATACCATGTCCCTGTGTTCTTGTTCTGCCAGAGATTCTTGTCCGGCTTCAATCCATGCTCAATCGCATAACGCGTGATTGCATAGGTTGACTCGTAGGCCGTGGAGTCGACCGGCATTTCAGAGATGTACGGGTAGGGATCGTCCCACAGAAAATACTTGACCTTGATTTCCCACTGCGACCTGAGGTAATTGGCCTCTGCCTGGTACCCCTCTGTTTCAAGCGCCTCGATCAACCGAAGAAGGTACTTCTCGTGGAAATTGCCAAGCGTGTACGCCCAATCGGTCCAACCGGTAAACGACCATCCCCCTTCCATGCGGATGTTGTAGGGGACTTCGAAATAGGCCCGCGCGGTTCCGTACGCACGCATGAGGTAGGCATCCGCATCGAGGGTGTGGACCAGATCCGGGTTTTGTGTCGCGATTCGATACATGTTGTAGTACATGGCGAAGTAGGTCGTGTAGTCAAATGATCGCCACATGCGACACGCACTGGGACCGCCCGGCCGGCTGATGCCTTGTTCAATGGGATCGCGGTCAGCGTTGCGATTGACAAGCCAACTGTCCGAGCCGTAAATGCCGTAAGGATAGGGCGTCTC
>JAIPFM010000066.1 GCA_021736645.1 Phycisphaerae bacterium
GAGTGTCACCCTGACCCTGCCCAGCTTGAGCAGCCGGCAGTTCTCGCTCCACGCGTCGGTCCTGGAGAGATAAAACAACAGATCACCGTTTGTTTCAACCCACACATTGGCGCCCACCTCCCCGTTGCCAATGGGCATGGCGCCCCTTGAATCCTGGCTGGGCGATGTCCAGACAAGGCGGCCACTGCCCAGGGCATCTTTCCCCTGTGGGGCACCAAGGGTCGCCGCTGCCAGGAGCCATACCATACTTCTCGCGATGTATCTGTGTTTGGCGTTCCGCATTATGCCCGATCCTCCTGTATTAAGGCCCAGGGACAACCCCTTATTCATTCCGGCACACTCAAATGCGCAGGCAGATACATTGATGAGGTTAGCACATATAGGCCCAACAGTGAACCGCATTTCCCGCAAAACATCCCCATTTTGCGCAGACCTCAGGCATTCGCCGGTAGGTCAATGCGTTTCATGGAACTGGCCGAGGATTCCCGAAGGGCCGCGACCGGAAGGTCAATCAACTGCTCTTCAGGAGCCCATAGTCCTTGAGTGCCTGCCTGAGCAGTTCACTTTGTTTGTCTTCCAGGGGCGTCATGGGCAGGCGCAGTTCGTCTGAAGCCATATCGAGCATGGCCATGGCCGCCTTGATGGGAATCGGGTTCGTGGACAGGCTGAGCAGGTTCTTGCTGAGTGCATAGAGTTTGTGATGCCATTTTCTGGCATGCACAAAATCCCCTTCCAGGATCAGATCGGTCATGGCCTTCACATCAGCCGGCACAATATTGGCCACCACGCTGATCACACCCTTGCCACCCACAGAGGCCAGGGGCAGGGTCAGGGAGTCGTCACCGGACAGGATGGTAATGTCACAGCTCGTGGCAATGGCGCTGGCCATGTCCAGGCTGCCTGTGGCCTCTTTGATGGCCACGATGTTGTCAAGGTCCGCCAGTCTGGCCACGGTCTCAGGCGTCAAGCCGGAGCCGCCGCAGCGTCCCGGGATATTGTAGAGTACGATGGGCAGATTCACTTCTTCTGCAATGGCCTTGAAGTGTTCGTAGAGACCCTGCTGCGTGGGCTTGTTGTAATAGGGACACACCTGCAGGGTGGCGTCCGCGCCAATGTTCATGGCATAGGCCGCCAGTTCAATGGCCTCTGCCGTGGAATTCGAACCAGCCCCGGCGATCACAGGGACTTGACCGGCCGCCTCCTTGACCACGCGTTCCATCACCTTTTTGTGTTCAATATAGCTGAGTGTGGGTGATTCACCGGTGGTGCCCACTGGCACGAGTGCGTCAATGCCGTTCTCGATTTGAAACGCAATGAGTTCATCCAGCGTATCGTAATCAACTTCCCCATCCTGAAAAGGGGTGATCAAAGCTACCATGGCCCCGGAAAACATGCTGTACTCCCTTGTGTTTTAGTAAATGAGTGCGATCATTAGTTCTGTGGCTTCACGCATGCCCACCAGGACAGCGCGTGACACAATGCTGTGGCCGATATTGAATTCACACAGACCGTCAATGGCCGCAATGGGTTCGATATTGCGATACGTCAAGCCATGGCCGGCGTGTACGATCAGACCATGTTCAGTCCCGCAGTCACGGCCCTTGATCAGTTCATTGATCCGACGCTGAATGGTGCGCGGTGTGCTGGCGTTGGCGTACATGCCCGTGTGCAATTCAATGGCATCACATCCCGTGTCAGCAGAAGCCACAATCTGATCCGGGTCCGGCACAATAAAGGTGCTGACCAGAATACCCTTCTTGTGCATGCGCTGGACCACCTGGGCCAGACGCTTTTTGTGCTTGACGCAGTCCAGTCCGCCCTCTGTGGTGAGTTCTTCACGTTTCTCAGGCACAAGCGTCACCTGGTCGGGCCTGATGCGCTCGGCGATCTTGACCATGGGTTCGGACAGGCACATCTCCAGGTTGAATTTGCAGGCCACAGTCTGTTTAAGCACTTCCACATCTCTGTCGCAGATGTGACGTCGGTCTTCCCGGAGGTGCACGGTAATGCCATTGGCCCCAGCCAGTTCGCACTGCGCAGCAGCCCACACGGGATCCGGCTCATCCGCCAGTCTGGCCTGTCGAATGGTGGCCACATGATCGATATTTACATTTAATACTGCCATTTGAATACCTTCAATAATATAAGTTGGGGCAGATTGTAACAGGCTGGCACGCGACTTCAAGCAAATAACATCGCAAATTAAGACAGAATCTCAGGTTAAGCAGCACGGGGTCTCTAAAAACCAACGTCGAGATTCTGATATGCGGATTGTGCTAGCTGCAAAACAAGATACACCATGACGCCCATGTAGATCAGATAGATGAACCAGGGCAGGGCCCTGGCAAACATGCTGATTCGCAAATCAGCCCGATCTGCGGAGATCTCTGCGATCTTGTCCACACAACGGTCCATGTCGCCGCTCTCCTCGCCAATGGTCCAGAGGTCGATGTATTCAGTGGGCAAATGTCTGGAAAAGCCCTCACTGGGCATCCTGCCCTCAGCGATCATGTCGCGTCCCTTGCTAAACATCCGGGACACCCAGTAGTTGCCTGTGGCCTGGGGTGCCAGGTCAAAACACTCGGACATGGGAATCCCTGCCTTGAAGAGCATGCCGAAGGCCTTGCAGAATCGAGAGATGCAGAGTTCCCGCATGCCCTTGCCCAAGAGAGGGATACGCAATGTGATCCCATCCACAATCTTCCGTAACACAGGTATCTTGCCGCCCTGCCAGAAAATGAGCCAAATCAAAAACAAGGGCAGATAAAAAAATGTGCCGAGAAACAGGGCGATATTCAAAATGCACTGCAGCGGCGGTATGGTTCCCAAAATCAGACCTGGTAATTGAATCACAAAGGCTGCGGCATGAATGATAAACACGGGATACGTCAATCCCCTGAACACAATGCGTCTCATTCTTCTCTGAAACTCGTACCATTCGGAGAGCATCTTGAAGCAGGCCTCCAGATTGCCGGACTGATCTGCAGCCTTGATCACAGTTCGGTCAAATTCACGAAACACGCGAGGATGTTCATCCATGGCCTCATGCACGGTTTTGCCTTCCTGGCTCAAGGCATTCAGCACATGAATCAGCGTACGCTTCAACGATCCCTTGGCATATTCAGCCGCTCGGTCCATGGACCGTAGGATAGGCAGACCTGCATTCAGCATGGTGGCCAGGTTGTGGTACACTGTGATGAGTTGATTGGAATAACCCATGAACATTCTCCCGCATAGTCTTGTTTTGGACTGCGTGTCAGGCTCTGTCAGTATATCATAATTCTGCAGAACCACCAGACTCAGGGTCTTTGTTTTTCTCTGAGTTGAGTTTACATTTTTTCAGCAAGTGGGTATGATTAGACTCTTTATCCTGGTTCGTCTATTCACGAGCCACTGTTTACATAATAAAAATTCGAGGAAATGCAATGCCACAGGATACAGAACCTGTAAACTTTAGTACGATTCCGGAGGTCCTTGAAGACCTGCGTCAGGGCAAGATGATTGTCCTGGTAGACGATGAGGACCGTGAGAACGAGGGCGATCTGGTGTGCGCCGCTGAAAAAACGACACCGGAGATGATTAATTTTATGGCCAAATATGGCAGAGGCCTGATCTGCCTGCCCATGACCAGTGCCGACTGTGACAGACTCGGTTTGCATCCTCAGAGCCAGGAAAACACGGCGCAACTCCAAACCGCCTTTACAGTGAGCATTGACGCGGTTCAAGGCATTAGCACTGGGATCAGTGCATCGGACCGTGCCCATACCATCCAAACCGCCATTTCAGAGGACACAAAGGCTCACGATCTGGCCAGACCCGGCCATATTTTCCCTCTCAGGGCCAAGAACGGGGGTGTCCTGGTACGCGTGGGTCAGACCGAAGGGGCCGTGGACCTCATGGTCTTGGCAGGGATGAAGCCTGCAGGTGTGATCTGCGAGATCATGAATGAGGATGGCTCCATGGCACGCGTGCCCGATCTCGTGCCATTCTGTGCGGAGCACAACCTCAAAATCACATCCATTGCCAGGCTGGTGGAGTACCGCCTTCAGCGGGAAAGCCAGATCAAACGCGTGGAACGCGTGAATCTTCCGACTGACTACGGCGATTTCAGGCTCATTGGCTATGACAGTATCACGTCCAGTGAGCCGCATCTGGCCCTGTGTAAAGGGGATATCGGAGAACTCGACGATCAGGGCAATCCAATTGTACACGATGAACCCGTGTTGATTCGGGTCCATTCCGAGTGTTTGACTGGAGATCTCTTCCATTCCCAGCGGTGTGAGTGTGGTGACCAACTCATCGGTGCCATGCGAATGATTGAAAAGGCAGGCAAAGGCGCACTGATTTACCTCAGACAGGAGGGTCGCGGTATTGGCCTGGCCAACAAGCTCAGGGCCTACAAACTCCAGGAACAGGGCCTGGACACAGTGGATGCAAATCTCAAGCTCGGTTTTGCTGCAGACAAGAGAGACTATGGCATTGGTGCCCAAATATGCCGAGATTTGGGCATTCGTAAGGCTAGAATCCTGACCAATAACCCCAAGAAAGTGAGTCGGTTGGAGGTCTACGGGATCGAAGTTTGTGAACAGATCCCCCTGATTTCCGAACCATGTGCCCACAATATTAGTTATCTTCGCACCAAAAAGAGCCGTTTTGGCCACATGCTGGATGAGGACTTGTAATTGCCCATGAAGAACGTTTTACGCAATGCTATGACAGGGATGACACTGGGATTGCTCTTCTGGACCGGATGCGCCATGGACGGTCGCAGCAGTAAAGACCCGAATGAGCCGGTTCCACAGGCAAACCAGGGACCCACCCGAATATTTACCCCAAATCAGGTGAATATCATCCCCCTCACTCACTATGTGAATGCCACAAAACCCGCAGAATTGGACTATATACGCGTGTATGTCGAACTGTTGGATGATTACCAGTCCCAGGTCAAGGCACCCGGTATATTCAGGTTTGAACTTTACAACAGGGCTTTGCGTTCTGTAGAGCCCATGGGTAAACGTATTGACATATGGCGGGATATTCAGCTGAATAATCCGGGTGAAAATAACGAATACTGGCGAGAATATTTACGTACTTACGAGTTTCGTCTGCCCCTGCAACACATCCTCGAGGGCCATTTTATCCTGCAATGCACGTTTACCACACCCCAGGGAAAGCGCCTGACTTCCCATAAAACCGTGTATTTAGGGACTAAGCAATAGTCGCAAAATATGACTTACTCTCTGTATGTTGCCTGCCTGAAACAGAGAAAATTAAGAAATGCCACCAAGCCCACGTAAACAGCCTATTTTTCTTGACACTGATTGGTGTTTTTTGCAATAATCATACAAGCTTAATCACCAGTACTTTTCTTACAAGGCAAGTACTATTGCTTTTGCACTACAGTCCGGAGAGTAGCACATGATGCGTAAGTCTGGGAAAACGTGCCACGAGCTTGAGTGATCAAGACCGGGGCAATGCGGATTACCGTCCATTTTCTGCATTGTTTTACTCTTCTAGGTGTAGGTGATTTACCAGGTACAAAGAACCGTACTACGGGCCTAAGTCCCAATGAGGCTACCCCTCATTCGGTGGTGAAGGAGGAGCTGTACCGCCAAAAGGTGCTTGCAGACCGGAGCGGCTGGATAGACGTTTTATCCAGTACTCTTATGCATGAAAGACCGACACTGGATCAAACTGAGCCTGAAGAGGACTTTCCTGAATAAGCCAAATTTGCAGCACTGATATAGACACAAGAGACCTGTACTGCCCTTACAGTACAGGTCTCTTTTGCATTGATCCCCTGGGCAGAGCATAATATCACGGCTCATCCAATCTCCGTTTTTTCGATGACCTTGACCCCACCGGCAGCCTGCAGAAAGTATGGGGTCCAAGGGCCCAGCCACGACCGGCGCAGGATTCGGCAAACACAAATCAACACAAAACTCGTTTGTTGGCATCGCGCCGTTTTTCCGGTATAGTCACAGTACTGTCGTCACAGGTCATGAGTATCACGTAGTCGGGGTTGAAATGTTAATGGGTTGACTCACATTTAATGGGATCAATGACAATGAATCGGTATATACAGTCAAACGGAAATCCATGCCTTCTGAAATTCGCCGCAATGGTCGTTTTCTTTGTGTGCACACCTTGGTCTGTCCACGCTTCATCCACTGCCCAGACAATCCGGCTGATTGGCGGCTGGGAATATGTCAAGGGTGATCTTGGCGGCCCCTGGGAAGCTGTACGAGGGGGACGCAGCGGTGGTTTGCCTGTGTGGGAGGCGGTGATGCTGCCCCACTGTGTCAATGCCATGGATGCGGTCGATCCTGACCGGGCCTACTACCAGGGCCCTGCGTGGTATCGAAATCGCATTGTCATTAACAACCCCTTTGAAAACGGACGCACCCTGCTGCACTTCGAGGGGGCCGGACAAAAGACCCAGGTCTTCGTTGATACCACGCTGGTGGGTTCCCACGTGGGGGGGTATGATGAATTTACCATTGACATCACCGATGCAGTGACCGCCTTTGAGCAGCACCCAGCCTTTATCGCGGACAATGCGGAACGGGTCAAGACCGAGGGGCTGATCCCGATCACAATTCGATGTGACAATTCACGCGATCTGGAGATGATCCCATCAGACCTGAGCGACTTCAATCTGTACGGTGGGCTGTATCGATATCTGAATCTTGTGTATGTACCGGCCATCTCCATGGCACAGGTGCATGTCACGCCGCAGAGGCTGGACAATGGCCAGTGGTCCGTGGCAGTGTCAGGAGAGCTCAACAATCCGCTGAAATTGCCGGACCCGTTGTGGCTCACTCTGGATATCAAGAATCCGGCAGGCGAGATCATTGCCTCCAAGACCCAGACCCTCAATCCCTGGATTCACGCAAAGCGATTGTTTGACATACCGATCGAGTCACCAGACCTTTGGTCACCTGAGGCCCCCTCTCTGTACACATGCGTGGTAACCCTGTCCAGTCTCAATGGAGACCACAGTTTTGAAACACCCTTTGGCTGCCGCTGGTTTGAATTCATCAAACAAGGGCCTTTTCACCTCAATGGCCAGCGTTTGCTGCTTCGCGGTACGCACCGTCATGAAGATCATGCCGGTCTGGGGCAGGCCATGACCGAGGATCTCATGCGTCAGGAAATGCAGCTCATGAAGGACATGGGAGTGAACTTCATTCGTCTGGGTCACTACCAGCAGTCCCGAATCATTCTTGATCTGTGCGATCAATTGGGCATCCTGGTGTGGGAAGAGATCCCCTGGTGCAGAGGCGGACTCGGCAGCGAACAGTACAAAGAACAGGCGAGGCGCATGCTTCGAGCCATGATCAACCAACATGCCAACCACCCGGCAGTGATCCTCTGGGGACTGGGCAATGAAAACGACTGGCCCGGCGATTTCGAGATCTTTGACGAGCCAGCCATTCGCGCATTCATGAGCGAGTTGAATGATCTGGCCCACAGCCTTGATCCCCTGCGCAAGACGGCCATTCGACGCTGTGATTTCTGCAAGGACGTGGTGGACGTCTACTCGCCGTCCATCTGGGCGGGCTGGTACAGCGGCCAGTTTCACGAGTATAAGGCCGTCTCCCAAAGGCAAATGGAAACCGTCGATCATTTCCTGCACGTGGAATGGGGCGGTGACAACCATGCAGGACGCCACGCTGAATCCCCCTACGACAGTCTGATCGATGTCGAGGCCACAGGAGACGCAGCCGAGCGGGGCATGGCGTACCTCATGACCGGGGGCAAGGCCCGCGCTTCCAAGGACGGCGACTGGTCGGAAACCTATATCTGCGATCTCATCGATTGGCACCTCAAGGAGCAGGAGACCATGGACTGGCTCACCGGCACGGCGCAGTGGCCCTTCAAGGATTTCTCCACGCCCCTGCGCCCGGACAATCCTGTACCCTATGTGAATCAAAAGGGTGTGGTGGAGCGTGACCTCACCAAAAAGGAGGCGTACTATGTGTTCCAATCCTATTGGACAGACACGCCCATGGCCCGCATCTATGCCCACTCCTGGCCCATTCGGTGGGGCCAAAAGAACGAGAAGAAGCAGGTGAAGGTTTATTCCAACTGCGCCCAGGCAGAGCTGTTTGTCAACGGTGTGTCTCAAGGCACAAAACAACGCAACAGCCAGGACTTTCCTGCGGCCGGTCTGCGGTGGGATGTGCGTTTGACAGAGATCGTCAACCAGCTCAAGGTCGTGGCCGCACAGGGCGATATCCAGGTCACAGACGAGATTTCAGTGCAGTATGAAACACGCACGTGGTCCAAACCGGCCAGGCTGGGACTGGATCTGATCGACCGCCATGGAGATCGAGTCACTGTCCGGGCCCGGGTCTTTGATGACAAGGGTGTCCAGTGCCTGGATGCCAGAGACTTTGTCAGATTCGGCCTCACAGGGGACGGCCGCCTGATCGACAACCTGGGGACATCCCGGGGCGCACGCAGGGTACAGCTCTCCAATGGCGGAGCCCAGATCAGAGTGGCGCTGAATCGCGGGCAGTCTGTGGTGAGTGTGGCCTGCGATGGCTGTGACACCGAGTTTCTCACAGTCAAGGCAAACCAGGACGCACCCGGCAAGGTGAGTCTGGATGTGGCCAGGGTGGATCGTGATCGCATCCTCAGACTGGCCAATGAGGCCCTGAATACGGCCCCCATTTCGCTGACACACTACAAGGCCAGATACAGCGAAGGAGGACTGCACGATTTTTATTCCAATGGGGACTACTGGTGGCCTGATCCCGACAAGGAAGACGGCCTGCCCTATATCCAGCGGGATGGCCAGTCCAATCCGGACAATTTTTCAGCACATCGCCTGGCCCTGAGGCGCATGCGAAATGCCGTCACGTCCCTGGCCTGTGCATACAGCGTCACAGGGGAAAACAAGTATGCTCAAAAGGCCGTGTCACTCCTCAAGGTGTTCTTCCTCGATACTGCCACACGCATGAATCCCTATCTGTTGTATGCCCAGGCCATCCCGGGACGCGTGTCAGGGCGGGGCATCGGCATCATTGACACACTGCACCTGGTGGAGATCCCCCTGGCCATCCTGGCCATGGACACATCGCCGGCCATGACACCCAAGATCCGGGCAGGCCTTGATCAATGGTTCCGTGACTACGCTAACTGGATGACGACCCATGAGTACGGTCTGGCTGAAATGAACGCCAAGAACAACCACAGCGTGGCCTTCATGCTCCAACTGGCCGCCTTTGCCACCCTGACCCGGGATCAGGAAAAACTGGCCCTGTGCCGGGCGCGTTACAGGGAAGTGTTCGTGCCGCATCAAATGGCCCTGGACGGCAGTTTTCCGCATGAACTCAGACGCACCAAGCCCTATGGCTATGCCATCTTCCAGCTGGACAACATGGCCAGCCTGTGCCAGTTGCTCTCCACAGACCAGGACAACCTCTGGACCTTCACCCTGCCCGATGGCCGAAACATGGCCAAGGCCATGGCCTTTCTGTATCCGTATCTCAAGGACAAGTCACAGTGGCCCCTGCCCCATGACGTGCAGTACTGGGACGAGTGGCCTGTACGTCAACCTGCCCTGCTGTTTGCAGGCCTGGCAGAGAACAAGGCCCAGTACATCGACCTGTGGCAGCAGCTCGATCCGGATCCCCAAAACCTGGAGGTCCGAAGAAACATGGCAGTCACGCAACCGTTGCTCTGGATGCTGGCTGCGCACATAAAACAACCTTGACGGGGCCGGATTTTCAGGAAGGTCATGAGGCTTGCGCACAGAAGACAGAGGTCGCCAATGGCGTGCAGCAATCTGCCATTGTTTCACAATCCCGCGCCTCAGGTATACATCAGAGCCATCACATCGGCAAAAAAAGGCCGTACGGTGATGCCCACGGCCCTGTCAAATCCCTTTGATCCCGCAGATTACATGCCATTACCCTGACCCGGGTGTTCGTCCATCGCCTGTTTGCGGAGGTTGGCCTCCAGGAAGTAATAATCTGCGTAGATCAGAGGGACATCCACTTCAGAGTTGCCGGGCTTGTTGCCTGTGGCATGCTTCAAAATGAAGTTATGATTTTCGCCGGGTGCGGCCCTATAGCGAGGGCCGGACAGACTTTGAAGCAGTGTGTCTGCGGCCTGGCGATAGGTTGCCCCATGATCGCTGTCCAGGGTGCTCAATTCATAGAGCGCAGAACAGGTGATCGCACCTGCCGCTGAATCACGTTCTTCATTGGGAATATCGGGGGCATCAAAGTCCCAGTACGGCACCTTGTCCTCAGGCAGACGCGGGTGTGTCAGGATGAAGTCTGCAATCTTACGGGCCTGATCCAGATACCGGGTGTACCCGGTTTCTCTGTAACACATGGTGTAGCCGTACAGACCCCACGCCTGACCGCGTGACCAGCTGGAGTCATGAGAATACCCCTGATGTGTGTTTCGCTTTTGCACAGCACCTGTGTCCGGATTGTAGTCAATCACGTGCCAGGTACTGTGGTCGCTTCGGAAGTGATTTTTCAAGGTGGTGTCAGCATGGGAGACTGCGATGGTGAAGAACCGCTTGTCTCCGCTCTCACGCGCAGCCCAGAACAGGAGTTCCAGGTTCATCATGTTGTCAATGATCACAGGAAAGTCCCATTTGTCTGCATTGTGGTCCCAGGATCGTAGGCACCCCACCGCGGGATTGAAGCGAGTGCACAGGGTCTCTGCGCTCTTGAGCAGGATGTCTCTATACGCCGCGTCGTGTGTCAGGCGAACCCCATTGCCAAAGCTGCAGTACATCTTGAAGCCCATGTCATGGGTCTTGCCGTTGAGTTTCTCGCCCTCCACAGACGCTGTGTACTTGCGTGCCAGGGCCAGCCATTGCGGGTCCTGGGTGGCCTGAAACTCATACCAGAGACACCCGGGAAAGAATCCGCTGGTCCAGGAGGAGGGAGTTGCCAGTTTCAACTGGCCGTCCGGTGCGATCGTACGCGGGTGCTTATCGGTATCACCCAGCACCTGGACTTGGCGCATGAGCAGTTGTTTTGTCACTTGCAGATTGTCCTGCACCAATGTTTCAGCTGAGCAGGGAAGCATCCCAATGATTGTCACCAGCCACAGTAATCGACACATGATGTATCCTTCCGAATAGGTTGTCCATTTGATCGGCCTGGCGATCCTCAACCAGATTATGGTTGGGGTTGATTCAGTTTTCTGCGCAGGGCAAACCCTCTCAATTGGGCATTGTCCATGGGGATCAAGGTGATTTCATAGGTGATCTCGCCAGGCATGACACGATATTTTGGCAGCGTCTTGATGGGCGTGCCTCCCACGCCTGAGACCAGTGGGTCCAGGTTCAGGGTGATGCCGTTTTGTTTTTTCAGTTGAAACGGATAATACGCCCGATCCAGATGGTCTGTGCTGTAGTGCTGCACACTCACATTGAGCAGATCCTGCCCGGCCACAAACCAGCCCACACCATTGACATCCGTAATCGTGGCCCAGGACACATCTGTTTTATTACCATGGTCCTGGGGTATCAGGTACGGTGTATACTGTTCATCCACAGTGCCGCTGTGCAGGCCTATTTTTGCCCCTGTTTTTCTGTCCGGGTAGGTTTCAAACGGGCCGCGTCCAAACCATGTAAATTGGCTCAGTGTGTCCGGCAGTGTCATTTCCAGCCCCAGTCTGGGCAGCCACTCTTTGAAGCGTCCCTGACACACCACTTTATGCGCCAGGCGTATTTCGCCAGTGCTGTTCACCTGATAGGTGTAGGTGTTCTGAAAACTGGCCGGTACACCCTGAGCCCCTGTGACCGCGTTGATCACGATCTTGATCAACGAGGCATTGGACGCGTCAACCTCCGTCTTCTGCACGTGATGTGTCAGGCGATCCAGGCCCAGGTCACGCCATGTCCGGGCCAGAAGAGGCCGTCCCCAGTTGGGCTCCAGTTCATTGGCTGTGGGGGCCCTGAACGGATTCAACTTTGGACCCTCCTGCAGGAGAAACTTGCCCTTGTACTGGGCGGACCGCATGGTCCCCTTTTGCTTGTCCCAGGTATACACAAAGTCAGGACCGGAGAGGCGCAGAAACGCGTCCGTCTGTTCGACCTTGATCTCGTCCTTGGCCTCCATGGGGGCCATAGATACTGCATTGTCAAACAGATCCAGTTGATCCCATGCCACTTCATGGCCTGCCCTGGCCCAGGCTGTGTCCTCCGGCAATGCAAAGAGAATCAACAGGCGATACTGGGCGCCCGGCACCACCTCGGGCAAGGCATAGGGTACCTTGACATTCTTGCGTGACTGGGCTGGAATATCCAGAGTCAAGGCCCCGTTCTGGAGCACTTCATGATCCTGCATCAGATACCAGGTACAGGCCAGATCCTTGAGATTCTTGAAGTGATGTCGGTTATGAACCACCACCATGCCCTGCTCTGGATTGAGCCACTCGGTCTTTACCGGCTGCGGTGTTTTTTTTAACTGATACAATTCCGGCTGGACTTCTCGGCCGGGCCACACCAGACCGTAGGATCTGGCACCCAGACCCAGACTGTAAAACTCGCCTTTTATACGCACCGCTTCGAAATCCAGTTTCAACAGGGCCCCGTCTGCAGTATCGGCCAGTAGGACATCAGGGGCCAGTGCCTTGTCATACAGACGAACCCGATCCACCACGGCACGGCACAGGAGACCGTCGTGTTCCTGGCCGTACAACTCGGTATTTCTTCCGATGCCCACAGCATAGGCTGTATTGTCAAGCGGACCCTGATGATCGGTCCGGGCCACGGCCTTGCCGTCGATGAAGAGCTGCACGGTCTTGCCGTCATACACACCGGCCAGATGATGCCACGCGCCGTACCAGTCCTTGGGCACCGGGGCCTTGACGGACACGGGCGACACAGCCAGGATCTGAAACTGCACGGTGTTTTTGTCTGTCTGTGCAAGAGAAAACTGGCCTTCTCCCTTGGAAATATATTCACCATACCCGGACCACGTCCCGGGATAGACCCACAGGGCGACAGTCAATTGGTCACCCACAAGGTCCAGACTGGGATCACGATACATCTCCACCCACTCATCATGACCGCTCAGGGCCAGGGCCTTGCCAAAGCGACCGGTGACCAGAGAGGCCGGCCCGAACAGGGCCCCGTCATTGCCGCGCCCGGACGTATCCGGTGTGATGCGAACCGGTTGTGTGATCCCCGGGCTGACCCAGTCCCACACGGTCCCGCCGGTGAGCCTGGGATACTGGTAGATCAGGTCCCAATATTCATTGAGCATGCCCAGACTGTTGCCAGTGGCAGCCAGATACTCATCCATAAACGAGGGCCTGGGATCCTTGTCCGCAGATTCCTGGCCGAGTTTTTCCAGAGCGTCGTGCGTGGGATAACGCGGCCCAATGATGTCTTCAAAGGGCAAACGCCCTGCATTGCCCCCATAGAGCCAGGCCCGATCGCTGAGGTCGAGCCTTTTACCCGCCTCAATCACAGCCTTGATATTCTCGCCGGACCCGCTTTCATTGCCAGCGCTCCAGATCACCACACTGGCGTGATTTCGATCCCTGCGAACCATCTTTTCAGCACGATCGATATACATGGCGCGCCACGCAGGATCTTCCGATAATTGTGTGGAGATGTGGGCCTCGTCACCCGTTTCATCCACGATATACATACCCAGTTCGTCTGCCAGATCGAGGTACTCAATATTGGGGGGATAGTGACTGGTGCGCACACAGTTGATATTGAACTGCTTCATGAGCTGGAGGTCCTGGCGCATGGTCCCCACATCCATGGTCCGCCCGGTCAACGGATGATGGACGTGACTGTTGACGCCGTTGAATTTGACAGGTACGCCATTGATCAGGATCGCCCGGTCCTGTATGCTCACTTCCCGAAATCCGATGCGCGTGGCCATGGCCTCCATCAGTGTCTGGCGGTTGTCCAGCAATTCCAGTGTCAAGATGTACAGGTTGGGAAACTCGGCACTCCATTTGCGCGGGCTGGTAACCTTGCCCGAGAGTGTCACCCCTGTCAGACTGCTCGACTTGAGCGAGGCAAATGGCTTGACCAGGCCTCCCTTGAGCATCCAATCTCCGTTCTTGGGATCCAGCACATTGACACGAAGCGTATAGCCATTGGCGTCCATGGGCAGATAATTGGCCAGGGACACCTGGACTTTCAAGGTGGCGTGATCATACACGGCATCCAGGTCTGTGGCCACTGCATAATCCTGGATGTGAACCTTGGGCGCAGCGTACAGATACACATCTCGATAGATCCCGGACAATCGCCACATATCCTGATCCTCCAGGTAGGTCCCGTCGCAATAGCGAAACACCTGGACTGCCAGGGTGTTGTTCCCGGGTTTCAGCCAGGGCGTGACATCATACTCGGCCGGTTCCATGCCCCCTTGGTTATACCCCACCTTGTGACCATTGACCCACACATAGGATGCGGATTTGACCCCTTCAAAATGCAGAAAGACCTTGCGGCCGATCCAGGTCTCAGGCAGGTCGAACAATCGCCTGTAGCTCCCCACCGGATTGTCATCCGACGGCACGCGCGGGGGATCGGATTTGAAGGTCTGATGCACATTGCGAAATTTGGCATGGCCAAAGCCCTGCATCTGCCAGCATCCGGGC
The DNA here is from genome assembly GCA_021736645.1 of Phycisphaerae bacterium. GTDB lineage: Bacteria > Planctomycetota > Phycisphaerae > Sedimentisphaerales > Anaerobacaceae > JAIPFM01. The sequence continues at coordinate 14,608 of JAIPFM010000066.1, forward strand.
ACGGTGATGGTGCGCCACGACGTGACATCAAATTCAGGCTCATAAAAATCAGCCGGCGAGGCCTCCGGCACAGGGGCCCAGTTGAATTTCCACGGGCCATTGAGCAGCAGGACGTAGGGCGATTGTTTGAAGGGAGTGCGTATGGCCTCTTCCAGGACATCGAAGGGACCCAGAGGCGTATGTGCGGGCACCTGGTTCACCTCAAACACCGCAGGGTTTTCCCAATCCGGTACGGATACCTGGGCCCAGGCCATGGAAGTCAATACAAGTATTCCAAAAACCGAATTTGCATTCATAATTACCATCTCCACACAGTCAGGATCTTGTATCAGAAACAATACGTGCCTAGTGTACCGGCAAAGCGTCAAAGATGCAATCATTCCTGAAGGGCCCTTCATAAGCCCGGCACATGCCCAATCTTGAAAACTCCCGAAAATAACGCTTGTCAACAGCACCATTTGGAAGGAAGCTATGTATCGTATGAAGAAAAACAGGACACTACCTAAGGGAAGGGTTCCAAGTATCATGATGTTTCTGGCCAAGCTACTGGGCATTGTACTGGGTCTCTATGTCCTATTGGGATTGTATATTTATGTATTTCAATACAGACTGCTCTATCTGCCCAGGACGTATACACTTGAGCTGGCCCAATCAACCGCCCTGGAAAACGGCCTGATTCTGTGGCCCACGCAGGACTCCAGTTACCTGGGGCTTCTCAGCGACCCCCCCACCCGGCCCCTGCTCGGCACCGTCCTGTTTTTTCACGGCAATGCCGGATCCGCCATGGATCGTACCTATTTCTCGGACACATTGAACAGGCTGGGCTTTCGCGTGATCCTGGTGGAATACCCCGCGTACGGTGCCAAATCCGGCGCACTCGGGGAGGCCTCTTTGGCGGCCTCGGGCATTCAGGCGGTTACACAGGCCCATGCAGAATTTGGCGATCCCCTGTATCTCGTGGCTGAATCCCTGGGATGCGGAGTGGCCTGTGCTGTGGCACGTGACACCCGCGATGTCCTGCAGGGCATGTTGTTGATCACACCCTGGGACACCCTGCCTGACATGGCGCAGCAAAAATACCCCCTGTTCCCCACTCGGTGGCTCACCAAGGATCAGTACCACAGCATCGACAATCTCAAAGACTTTGAACGCCCCCTAGGCATTGTGATGGCGGCTCAGGACACGATCATTCGCAATGAACGCACTACCCATCTCATTGGGCACCTCACACAGGATCCTCATGTGTGGACCCTGCCTGATGTGGGGCACAATGACTGGTTTTCAGCCGTGGATGGCCAGTGGTGGCAAGAGGTCATGGCCTATGTCACGAACGTCGAGACCCTGGAACCTAGAACATAGAACAACCCTGGCTGAAACCCCATCCAAACAACCTGCAACTGGAAACCTAGAAACCGACCATGATCCTAGCCATAATCACCACCTTCCTGTTTGCCACGTCCGCAGTCAGTGCAGGCCGTTCCACACGCCTGCTCGGCGGGTCAGTTGCCAATTTTGCCAGGCTGACACTGGCCACCGTATTCCTGGCTCTGTGGGCCCATGGCTTTGGCCAGGGGTTGGGCGGCGGCGCCCTGCGCTGGTTCCTCCTGAGCGGGATCATTGGATTCGGCATGGGTGACCTGGGTCTGTACGGTGCCTATCCCAGGATCGGGCCGCGTCTGGGCGTGCTGCTCTGCCTGTGTTTGTCCGTACCCATCAGTGCACTCATTGAATTCATCTGGCTGGGCACTGCGCTCAGTATGGCTCAAGTGTTCTGGATCACCGTGATTCTTGTGGGCGTGGTCATGGCCGTGGTCCCTGAACGCACGAATCTCGGTCATGAACGGCAATGGCTCTCAGGCATACTCATGGGCACTGTGGCGGCCCTGGGCCAGGGCAGCGGCGCAGTAATCACGCGCAAAGGCTATATGACGGCTCAAGCCCTGGGCCTGCATGTGGACGGCGGCACTGCCGCATATCAGCGTATCCTGGGTGGCCTCGGCCTCACACTCCTGGTCCTGGCCCTGGTCAGGCTCGTCAAGAGAGCCCATCGCAAAAAGCAGATCTCCTCTCCCGTGACATCCAGCCTGCCCTGGAAACAGGCCTGGCCCTGGGTGGTGATCAATGCCCTGAGTGGTCCTGCCATTGGTGTGGCCTGCTTTCAATGGGCGCTGGCTGTGGCTCCCACGGGTATTGTCATGGCCATTATTGCCACCACCCCCCTGGCCGTGATCCCTCTGACCTGGATCATCGACAAGGAACGCCCCCACATCTACTCCCTGTTCGGCGGCGTCCTGGCAGTCTCAGGGGCCGTGGCCTTGGCATTGATCTAGTGATTGCCATCAACCAGCAACGAATAACCAGTAACCAACCTGCCTAAGGAACTACGACCCGATCATAGACCTGCACGTCATCGATCAGGCCGGACCAGAAGGTACCTGCCTGGCGACTGCCTGCTGCACCGAGGGACAGTTCTGCCCTGCTGCTGGGAAAGTTGTCTTGGACCCCCACGTCCACGGCAGCCAGTTCATCGTCCACATAGAGACTCCGATACGTGCGATCCCAGACAAGGCCAATGCGATGCCAGTTCCCGTCCGTGACCATGATGTCGGAGACCAGTGGACGACCCGGTCGTCGCCCCTCACTGATCAACGCGGTCATGAGACAGCCCTCGTCATCGGCTGCGAGCCAGTCTGCCCCTTCTTTTTGAGACATGATGACCTGGTCCGGGGCGCCTCCCTTGATCCAGGCGAAGACACTGAAGACCCCCTCATTCGGGTTCAACACAAAAGGAGTCTCTACAGAGTCATCGATGCCGTCCAATTGAATGGCTCCGGAAGTTTGACCGCCATCAGGCACCCAAAGGGCCGCTCCCATCACAATGCCGTTGTTTTCAGCCACACTGTCATAGGCAATGTCACCTTCGGTCTCGTCGAGTTTCCAGTGGGCCAACAAGGAGGGATCCACCAATTGCTGGCCATAGGCCTTCATGAAAACCTCCAGATCCTGGCCATCCACGATGCCGTCACCCCAGGGTGTGGGTGCCATGTCCACCACAGGGGCATCCTGCCCCCAGTGTTCTATGAGGATCTGCAGGTCCTTGATGTCAATTCGGTAGTCTCCGTTAAAGTCAATCACCGGATGAATGGATACCTCCCAAAGATCAGAATCGCCCTGCCCTCCTGTGCGGTTGGACGAAAAATAGAGCATGAATCCATCCCCTGAAATACTGGGCTCACTGTCCATGAAGGCAGTATTGACACCGGGCCCCAGGTTTTGAGGCGTGCTCCAGGCATCATCCTTTGTCTTGCGAGTTGTCATCCAGAGGTCATAGCTGCCAGATCCGCCGGGTCGATCAGATTGAAAGAAAAGGACACGACCGTCTGCAGAAAGGCTGGGGTGACCTTCAAAAGCGGGACTGTTCACGGTTTGGCCCACATTCCATGGCGTCTGCCACGCGTCGGCTTCACTCTGACGGGTGGTCATCCACAGGTCCATGGCACCCCGCCCTCCGGGACGGGTTGACATAAAGCAGAGTGACAGATTGTCACGGGTCAGGCTGGGTGTCCAGTCCTCGTACGGGGAACTCACAGGTTGTTCCATGATCACTGGATCGCCCCACGGGTCGTCGATGGAGGCCCGTGTGCTGATCCAAATATCACCGGGCCCCCCGTACCCACCGGAAAGCATGGGACTGTAATAGAGCGTCAATCCATCTGACGTCACGTGTTGTCCGCCTGTATACTCAGGGACTTGAATCTGTGCCCCCAGTCTGGTGGGAGAGCCCCACGCCTCCTCTTTGGAAGATCGAGTCGCCACATACAGTCCAAGGTTTGCCCCAAATGTACCCTGACTGTAGTACAGGGACAGGCCATCATACGAGACGCAGGGCTCCACGTCTGCGACACTGCGGTTGATGACCGGACCGCAGTTGCGAGGTTCACCAAAATAATAGTCTGCATGGGCAGACTGGCTCCCCAGGATGATCAGGAAAACAATACAAAGCACCACTCGTTTCATACTATGATTCTCAGCCCTGGCCATGTTCTTTCTCCTTGTATTAACATGATTCAACGACAACATTACTGATCAGGCACATTCGCCTCTTGTGTAACTAAATCCAGCACGCGCCCGGAAAAATTGCGCCTGAGTGCCACAAAAAATATATTTTTGTCGAAAGCCTCAAAACACGGTGCTTGACAAGTGCCTTGTACAGGCTAGTATGAATCAGTAAAATTCCCGTTATTGGGCCAGAAAACGGTCTTTAGACGACCATGAACTTCCTAAGACCAGGGTGTTTTGTAACGCAATGAGATATCCAGACAAAACTGATATAGGCGGTATGCGGGACGCCTTCTTGACCACCCACTGGTCCCTGATCGAGGACATTCACTCCCAGGAGGATAGAAACACATCACTCATCGGCAGCCTGCTTGAGCTCTACTGGAAGCCCGTGTACTGCTATCTGCGTCAGAAAGGCTATGGGAATGAAGAGGCCAAAGATCTGACCCAGGGATTCTTTCACGAAATCGTGATCAACCGGCATCTGGTGCAGCGTGCCGATCGGTCCAAGGGTCGGTTTCGCTCCTTCCTGCTGCACGCGTTGAATCAATACCTCATCAATGAACACAAGAAAAAGACGGCGCACAAGAGACATCCCAGAGGGGGGATTGTATCCCTGGACTGGGAGACACTGCCTCAATTGCCGCAGGAGATCCATGGGGCCACGCCTGAGGCGTCCTATCAGTACATGTGGATGTCCTCCCTCCTGGACCGCGTGTTGGAAGAGGTCAAGACCTATTACCTGGACCAGGACAAGGCGTCTCACTGGGCGGTCTTTTCAGCACGTATTGTGCAGCCCACACTGGATGCAGTGCCCCCGCCCTCCCTGCAGAGTCTGGCTCACGACTTCAACCTCGAATCCGAACAGAAGGTGACCAACATGATCGTGACTGTGAAACGTCATTTCAAGACCCGACTCCTTGAAGAGCTGCGGTTGACGGTCATGACCAGTGAGGATGCAGAAGAGGAATTGCAGGACATTATTCGTTTTTTTGAAAGATGATGCGCAATTTTTCTCAATAGGCACGGGATGTACTTAAGAGGTCGTTGAGTTTCGGCCCGCTTGACTGAACCATTGTCTGTGCAGGGTGTGTCATGGAAAACAAAACTACATGCGGTGTGCCCCCGGAACGCATCAAACAACTGCTGTCCCTGGCATTGTCTGTGGACCATGAGCCAGAGGCCCGGGCGGCTGATGAAACCGTGTCGCTGCACGACTTTTTGACCCCAAAACCCGGCGCCAAGGCAGATCAGTTCAAGATCATTCGGGTCATTGGTGAAGGCGGCATGGGCATTGTCTACCTGGCAGAACAGCAGCACCCTGTCAGACGCCGGGTGGCACTCAAGGAAATAAAGCCCGGCATGGATTCCAGGCAGATCATGGCCCGTTTCGAAGCAGAGCAGCAGGCCCTGGCACTCATGGATCACCCCTACATTGCGAGGGTGTTCAGCGCGGGCCTCACAGAATCGGGGCGTCCGTTCTTTGCCATGGAGTATGTCCTTGGACTCCCTATTATTGAATTCTGCAACACACACAAGCTGGACATTCACAAGCGACTGGCACTCTTTCTGCACGTATGTGATGCCATCAGACATGCCCACCAAAAGGGGATCATCCACCGGGACTTGAAACCCTCCAATATCCTGGTGGCCATGCAGGACAATGAGCCCGTGCCCAAGGTGATTGACTTTGGCGTGGCCCGGGCCGTGAGCCAACCCCTCACACAAAAGACGCTCTACACCGAACAGGGGCAGATGATCGGAACGCCTGAATACATGAGCCCTGAGCAGGCGGATTCTCACAATCAGGATATTGATACGCGGACCGATGTCTATGCCCTGGGTGTGATCCTCTATGAACTGCTCACCGGGATTCTTCCCCATGACCCCAGGACCCTGCGTGAGGGCGGCATCGAACACATACGACGGGTGATCTGTGAACAGGACCCCAAGACGCCCAGCACGCGTTTGAAGAAGATTGACAGGGACACCTCCCTTGCAGTGGCCAGCCAGCGTCAGTGCAATCTCGCCACGCTGGGCCAGATCCTCAAGGGGGATCTGGACTGCATTGTCATCAAGGCCATGGAAAAGGAGCGAGCCCGGCGTTACGAAACAGTGCACGCCTTTGCCCAGGACATTCATCGTTTCCTGAACGATGAACCCATCAGTGCCCGGCCGCCCAGTGGGGTGTATCGCGCGAAGAAGTTCCTGCGGCGCCATCGCAGACAGGTCGCTGCGCTGTGCTTCGTGTGTGCGTTGGCCGTGGGACTCCTGATCAGTCTGGCCATATTGCGCAAAGGATTGGACCACTCGCGACAGGCTGAAATCATCCGGCATGAGACGATTCTATCCGAAACCAGGGCTTTGGGCGACCAAGGCAAGTACGATGAGGCCCTGACTGCGATTGGGCCGCTCATGGACAGCAAACACGTGGGGCCTGAAGCGCGTCTGCTTCATGCCAGACTCCTCATGATGGCCCGGCAGTCGTCCTCTGGAGCCGTGACCGCCAGTGACACGCAATGGACCCAGATCATCCAGACGCTCAAGGATTTGCTGAACGAATCCAATGACATTGCAGGTCAGGCCCATTTTCTTCTGGCCACACTCTATTACGAGAGTGATCCTGAAGCCCCAGCCAGTACACGAGAGTTCAAGGATCAGTGGTCCTATCACCAGCAGAAAGCCAATGAACTGCTCCCTGAGACAGCCGATTCCTATTTGTTGCGTGCGATCAGTGCGACCACAGTGCCAAAGGCTCTGGCATACCTTGAAAGAGCCCTGGCACTTGATGGTCAGCATTTTGAGTCCATCAAGACCCGGGCCTACATATGGCTGGCCAGTGCCAACCATCGTCAACTTATCCTGGATGCCACCCAGATGAAGACCATCCAGCCAGACAATGCGTTGGGCTATGCCCTCTGCGCCATAGCCCAACGTGAATTGGGCTGGTTTGCTGATGCCCTGACCAACCATGACGCGGCGATTCTGTTGTCACCGACCGACGTCGAGTTGGTGGATCAACGACGCCAGACACATATGCGCCAAGGTGAATTCCAAAAGGCCCTGTCCGATGCCGTGGCATGCGTGCGTCTGAAACCCACGGTAAACCTTTACCAATATCATCATTTTCTCTCGCTGGTTGCTGTGGCACAATATGACGAGGCAAAGAGTGTATACGCCGGTTTTTCAGCCACGCATGACTTCGATAAAGGGGAATTTTCAGACAGGGCCACCCGGCATGTCTTTGATACCCTGGGCGCCAACCTCGCTTGGCACCCCCCGGATTCGATGCCAATGGGCAAGGAGTTCCTCAGCTTGCACAAGGCCGATGAGTACTACAAGCACCTATCAGAAAAGGCCAAACGGCTTGTCGTCCATGGCACCAATCCCTCCTGGTCCCCGGATGGATCCAGATTTGTTTTCACCCAGGGAATTCCTGGATCAACAGGCATCGCCATGTATGACATGAAAACTCAGGAGACTCAATTGCTCACGCTCCCAGGCGCCGGCGCAGTCTGGTCTCCCAATGGTGATTATATTGCCTATGGACGTTACCGGAACACCTTACCTTTCTCGGTTTTTAGCAGACGAAAACAGATGAAAGGTTTCGAATCCATGCAGCTTTCTTTGCGTGAAATATGGATCATCAAGGCCGACGGCACCGAAAGCCCGCGCTTCGTAGCCAAAGGAATCTGCCCCTCCTGGAGTCATGATTCAAAAAAAATATACTACCAATCGACTTTGGAAGAGAAGCTGTATTCCATCCCTGTCGACGTTGAAGGTGCAAAGCCCCATCCCTTGATATCCGTTCCCTCATGGTCACAGTCGAGAGTATCGCCCAATGAAGACTATCTTGCCTATGCTTCGGATGGATCTCTTCACATCGTTGATCTCAAGACCGGATCAACGGTAAAAGTCATAGACGGATTTTACGTTCATTTTGCCAATTGGACGCCGGATGGCAGATCATTGATCCTTGACGGCTATTGGGGAACCGGAGGATTGTGGTTCTATGACGTGGAATCCAAAGTGCTGTCGAGACTTTTTCGAGGGTCGCTATTTAACCTCAGTGATTATTACGGAGATGCCGATAACCCGCGCCTTCTATTTAGCGTCATCACCACCGGAACCCTGTGGGGAGGAAATGAAATATGGATGGCTGACATGGCCCTGCAAAACGGCAACGCTGACCTGATTGGATCGATCCACAGCCTTGAAGCACACCACAAGGAAGTCATTGACGACATCAGTCAATCAATCGCCATGGATCCGGAAGAGCTCTTGAATTATCAGAAGCGGGCTGAACGTTATATGGCCCTGGGCGATGTGGACAAGGCCCTACAGGATGTGGAGGCATTTGCCATGCGTGCACAAAAGACCGGATACCTGGCACGTTCAGGTCATAGCGACGGACTGAGAGAGCTAATGACGAAACTCATCGACGCAAAGAAAGGGCAACCGATCAGCACAGAGTCCAGCCAAAACGGCCTGGCCTGGGCTTACTTCTCCTCAGGTTTGTGGGCACAAGAAACTGCATCTTACGAAGACAGTATTCTCCTTTTTCAGGGTGCCATCAAGGCCAATCCAAAGCTTTCAACGGCGTATCATCATCTTGCCCAGATACAGGCTACCTGTCCAGTGCCTCAGTGGCGTCAACCCGCCCTGGCACTGCAGAATGCTGGCACAGCCTGTGAGCTCACAGGCTGGTCCGACCCCCTCTTTATCGACACTTATGCGGCAGCTCAGGCTGGCACCGGGGATTTCAAGGCAGCGGTTGCATGGCAGCAGGAAGCCCTCCAAAAACTCAGTGCAGCACAACGATCCCAGGTCGAGTCACAGATGAAGGCGAAGTTGACACTGTATCAGGCGGGGAGCCCTTATTTTCAACAATACCTCTGGCCCGACTCCTTGATCGCCTGGTGGCCTCTTACCGCGGAAGACAAAGCGCGAATTCATGATATTTCCGGCAACAATCTTCATGGCAGATTCATGGGTGATGCCTGTATCGCCACGGACCCTGATAGAGGTGCTGTTCTAAGTTTGGATGGAGAAGGAGATTTTGTCGATTGTGGTAATGGCAGTATGTTCAATCTTACCGAGTCATTAACCGTGTGTGCCTGGATCAAATCTAGAGTACTCAATAAAAAATGGCAGGTCGTGATCAGCCATGGCGACAAATCATGGCTGCTTCTCAGAGAAGCAGGCACAGATCACATGCAGCTCACCTGTTATGGTGTCTCAAGACGCGATGAGCCAAACAGCCTTTGGGGATTTATCGCAGGACAGACCAATGTGAGCGATGGTCTCTGGCACCACCTGGTGGGTGTCTATGACGGCACGATCATGAGCCTCTATATGGATGGGCAGTTGGACGCCAAAATCGAAGCCACGGGCCGTGTCAGAAAGAACAATTTCTCGTTATTCATCGGAGAAAATGCTGAAAAACCGAATCGCGAATGGCATGGCCTGATCGATGACGTTCGCATCTACAGCACCGCCCTCACTGCGCAAGAGATCCAGACACTTTTTAAATCAACCTCCACTATCAATTGAAAAGCTGGCCGCAGGGTCATGATCCCTGTATGATGGGTATGACAAACCTGGTCAGTGAATGGATATGATCTAAGGAGTTGATGTATGCATCGTGGATTCTTGGAAAAGGCAGCATGGTCTGTGGCAAGGTGGATGAGGACAAGACGCTTAGGGGTTCTAATTACCTGCGTTCTTTGGATGTTTGGAGCCACGGGCGCAGAGGCAGCGAAGGTCGATCAGGTCAAACGCACGCGTGCCGAGGTCGAGGCATTGATCAAACAGGTCGGGGCTTCGTCACCTGACTGGTGGGATTCAGTGACACTCACGTATCCCGACACCCTGGACCTGGACTGGCCCTTGAAGCCGTCCGGCGCCTGGAACAATCAGAAAAATGTGGGCCAGTACCTCTGGGACGTAATCAATCCGAATCCGGGTCGATGGCAACAGGGCATTCGGCTGGTCCATTTCCTGATGATCCAGCACAAGGACGACAAGGCCAAACTGGCCAGGGCCATGGGGACACTGGGGACCATGTTCCACAATTTCACCCAGGACTGGCCCAGGGCCGTGTTCTGGTGGCGTATGAGTGCGCAATACGGCGCCTACCCGGATCCCACCAAACTGGCCCACTGCTACTGGCAGATGGGATGCGAAGACATGGCCCGGGACATACTCTCACAGATCGGGCAAGACTACACGCGAAACGGGGAAGTGATCAAGCTGTGGGCCGATATGGGACACATGGACACGGCCCTGCAACTGGCCGAAGCCAAGGCACGCAGCGGCATGCCCCAGATCGCGTATCGCACTGCCGGTGATGCCTGCAGGCAGGCCGGACTGTATACCAAGGCACTGGCCTATTACCAGCAGGCAGTACGCGCCCCCTTGCCTGCCAAAGAAAACCAGGATTACACCCGGGCCAGACAGCAGTCACAGGAAGCCATCGAGGCCATCAAACTCTTTGAGATGCTGGACCTCAATCAGATCAAGGATGGTGTGTATTCAGCCGGCAGCACGGCCTTTGCCGGGCCCTTGCGTGTGGAGGTGAAGGTCGCTGATGCGAGAATTGAGTTCGTGCGTGTGACCCAACACAAAGAAAAACAGTTTTACACAGCCCTGCAAGAGACACCCAGACAGATAGTCTTGAAACAGACCGTCAAGGGCGTGGATGCTGTGACTGGGGCCACGATTACATCCGAAGCGATCATCAATGCCTCGGCCAAGGCCCTGGCTGATGCCATGAAATGATCGTTCAAGGATGCCATGAACATGCGACTCAACCTTTTTGTACCCAAGGATCGTTTGCCCGGCAGGCTGGATGGTCTGCTGCGCAGGCTCGGCCCAAGCTGGGCTGCAACCCCGATGCGACGGGTCATTCAGACAGCGTGTTTTGCCGCGTTTGCGGTCTTGCTGTTTTATGTGTGCTGGCCCTATGGAGGGCCCGATGTGGGGACTGCCTTTGCGCAAAAAGAACGCATTCCAGCCGAGATCTTTCTGGTGCTGGACCCCCTGGTGAGTCTCTCAACCGCCATGGCAGCAAGGCTGTGGGTGTGGTCACTGGCCTGGGCGGGTGTGATCCTGGGTGTGTGCCTGTTCTTTCCTCGCGGATTTTGCGCGTATGTGTGTCCCCTGGGTACACTCCTGGATTTATTCGGCCGGGCCGTCGGCCGGAAGGTCTCCGGATTTCAGCGCAGCAGGCTGGGCTGGTGGGTGAACTTGAAGTATGTGGTGCTGACGGCCGTGCTGTTGGCAGCCATGCTCGGTGTACTCCTGAGCGGATTCGTGGCTGCCATCCCTGTGCTCACGCGCGGCGTGGTGTTCCTGCTTGACCCTGTACAGACTGGCCTGTTCAGGGGGTGGTACCAGGTGCCGGCCTTGCAGGCCGGTCAGGTTGTGTCCATTGGCCTGCTTCTCGGGATACTGGCACTGTGCTTCGTGGAAAAGCGGTTCTGGTGCAAATACCTCTGTCCCACAGGGGCCGTGTTCAGCGTCGCGAACCTCCTGCGCATAAACGAACGCAAGGTCGCGACATCCTGCATTGGATGCGGCCAATGCGATAAGGTCTGTGGCTTTGCAGCCATTCGGGACAACTACTCCACACGACACGGCAATTGCTCGTTCTGCCAGACGTGCGCAGGCGTGTGCCCGGTCCGTGCCATCGAGTTTTCAGGACGGCGGCGTGATGCGGGTGACATGATCACTGGCCCGGATGAAACTGCAGTCCGATCGCGCCGTACTGTACTGGCCGGGATCGGGTGTGCTGCGGCTGTAGGCGCGGGCGTTCCACTGGCCATGGGCAAGGCCGAAGCGCACACACCTGTGGTGCGCGCGCCGGGCAGTGTGCCTGAGTCAGCGTTCCTGCAGTTATGCATACGGTGCGGTCAATGCATGAAGGTCTGCCCCAATCATGTGCTGCAGCCCATGGGAGTCGAACATGGTATGAACGGGCTGTGGACACCCAAGGTGGTGGCGGACTGGTCAGGGTGTGAACCCACGTGCAACAACTGCGGGCAGGTGTGCCCGACCGGTGCCATACGTGCCCTGCCGATCGAGGAGAAACGGGCGGCACGCATGGGCCTGGCTGTGGTGGATGAGCAACAATGTCTGCCCCATGCAGGATCCGGGGAATGCCAGCTGTGCGCAGACGAATGCCAGGCCGCCGGGTATGATGCGATCGAATTCTTGAGAGTGGGGGTAGCAGTGGACACTGCAGGAGAGCCCGTGCCTGGCAGCGGATTCCTGGCCCCTGTGGTACTGGCCGATCTCTGCGTGGGGTGCGGCCTGTGCCAGATGCGATGCCGGGGTATTAACGTCAAGGAAAAACACCTTTTAAAAGCGTCTGCCATTGGTCTCGTGGCCGGGCAGGATCACGAAGACAGGCTGTTCACCGGGTCGTACGTGACCCTTCAGCAGGGGCGCCAGAAGGCCGGCCAAAGGCCCTCCCCGCAACAGGATGAGAACAATGACTACCTGCCCGATTTCCTCAAGTTATGACAAACTTGCTGGTTCTTATCCCCCTGAAACAGTATAATAGCGTGATCAATCTGCTCTGGCCGCGGCTTTTGACTGCAGCAGAGCCTGAACCCTGAGACGACATGGATGCACAACTGCTAACCCTGGAGGAGAGCCTATCTTATGAAGTCAAATCAAACACACATATCCTGCCTGTTGACGCCCCGCACTCATCAAAATGCCATTCGGATCATGTTCATTGCAGTGTGGACACTCTGCTTGGTCTGCCAGGTGCATGCAGCCCCAGAGGCCACCACACCCAGAGAACGCAACCAGGCATTTCAGCAGCGTGTAAAAATGCACCAGACCGGCGTGTTTCATGACCTGGCATTTCGCTGTGTGGGCCCTGTGGTCATGAGCGGCAGAGTGGTGGATATTCAGCCGTCTCCCCAGGATCCCTATAGCTTTTATGTGGCCTATGCCACGGGCGGCCTGTGGAAGACGGAGAACAACGGCATGCGGTTCACCTCCCTGTTTGAAGGGCAAAACGCCGTGGCCCTGGGTGCCATTGCCGTGGATCCCAAAAATCCGGACACGCTCTGGGCCGGGACCGGTGAGGCCAATTCCGCACGCAGCCACTATTCAGGCACCGGCATCTACAAGACCGTGGATGCAGGCAAGACCTGGCAGTGCATGGGCCTGAGAGATTCTCACCACATTGCCAGGATTCTCGTGGATCCTGACAACTCGGACGTGGTGATCGTGGTAGCCATGGGCCACCTGTACACGGACAATGTCCAGCGCGGCATCTTTGTCACCAGGGACGGCGGTCAAACATGGAAGAAGACACTCTATCTGAATCCGAACACGGGCGCGATTGACGTGACCCTTGACCCGGCCGATCCGGACATTCTGTATGCAGCCATGTGGCAGAAGACACGCACGGCCTGGAACATGGATGAATCAGGAGCCCACAGCGGGATTTACAAGAGCACTGATGGCGGTGAGAGCTGGAAGCGTCTGAGCGGTTTTGAATCAGGCGAACATGTCGGGCGCATCGGTCTGGCTGTGGCCCCCAGCAATTCTTCTGTGGTGTATGCCCTGTTGGACAATCAGACACCCAAGCCGGACGAGGACAATGAAGGCGACAAGATCAGCGCACGCAAACTGCCAACCATGAGCAAGGCAGACGTATTGGCCCTGACAGACAGGGAACTGGGAGGCTTCCTCAGACAGAGCGGTTTCCACGAAGACCATACAGTTGAGTCCATTCGAGCACAACTGGATGCCAATGACCTGACTGTGCAGGATCTGGTGGATTATGTGGTGCGATTGAATCCGGAGGCACTCACCCCCCAGATTCGGGGTGCTGAGGTCTATCGCAGTGAGGATGCCGGTGTGACCTGGACCAAGATGAACCTGACTGACCTGGACAGCATGTACAACATTGCCGGCTATTATTTCGGACAGATTCGAGTGGCCCCGGACAATGAGGACCTCATCTACATCATG
>JAIPFM010000067.1 GCA_021736645.1 Phycisphaerae bacterium
CCCTGGGCCAAACTGGCCGGGTGTGATCACATCGCCACCACGGACGGACTCCACAAGCCCGAAGGCCTGTCAGACAAAGAGGCCATGGACATCATGAAACGCAGCTACGGTCAGATCATCGAGGTGGCAGAAGCCTACGAGATCACCATCAATATTGAGGTGCATGGCTATTTTACCACCAATCCTGACATGATGGCCAGGATGCTGGCGTTCTGCGACTCGCCCTATCTGCGCATGAATATGGACACAGGCAATACGTATATTGCCGGCCAGGACCCGGTCGCCTTTTGTGAGCGGTTCAAGGACAAGGTCACGCACGTGCATGTGAAGGACGTGAGTCAGTCTCTGGCCGCAGCCGTGCGCGGCGAACAAACCGGCATTGCAGTGAGTCAATGTGCCATTGGCGACGGTGTCAATGGTGAGAATATCAAGCAGGTCCTGGCCATACTCCGCGACAGGGGATTTGACGGGGTACTCAGCATGGAGTGTGAGGGCATGGGCGGTCCCATGATCGAGAAGTCGCTGGCCTGGCTTCGCAAGACCCTGGCGGAGCTCAATATTCCCACTGAGGCCTAACACTGTAAAGAAAAACATTTGTGGTTCCATGAATCTGCCAAACAGGCCGGTAGGCCGATGTCGGAGTTGGCCGGGGTGATTTTATGCGCCAATTCATACCCAAAACAGGCTGCCGTGTTGGAAAAACAGGGTGTGAGTTCACAAAAATGAATTCTATTGCAGCCCTGTTGGATGTATAATGTGGTACCGGTTGGTTATATCTCTATGAACGTAAGAACGGGGTTTAATGAGAAGGGTCAAGGTATGGTATCTCGCAAGGATCACAAAGGAGCATTCACGTTAATTGAGCTACTCGTGGTGATTGCCATTATTGCCGTATTGATGAGTATTCTGATGCCTGCCCTGTCTGCCGTCAAAAAACAGGCCAAGGGTGTTCAGTGCGTGAACAACGTCAAGAATCTGTCCCTGGCATGGTTCATGTACAAGGATGACAACGACACCAAACTGGTCAGGGGGGAGACGGGGACTGCACAGAATCCAAATTGGATTGCGGACCGGATTACCAGCTTCAGCCCGGACGCCATGGAGCAGGAGAAGGAAGGCATACGCCAGGGCCTGTTGTTTCCCTATGTGGGCAAGTCCGTGGAGTCTTACCGCTGCCCTGCGGATATGCGTACGCTATCTGCAGATCTGCCGACCTTTCGGACCTATTCCATTACGGGCGGTATGTATGGTGTGGCCAAGGCCGGCGCCTGGGAGATTGTGCCGCACACCACGTACAGCACCATCAAGACGCCGGCCAAAAAGGTCGTGTTTCTGGCAGAGGCAGATCCTCGCGGCATGAACATGGGCTCCTGGGTGATGCATCCCAGGTCAAGGGGATGGGTCGATCCCTTTGCGATCTGGCATACCAAGAATCGAAGCACGCTCGGATTTGCAGATGGGCACGGCGAGATGCACCGGTGGCAGAGTGCGGACCTGGCCAAGTGGTGTACGGCTCTCTGGGAAGCTCCGGGCACCTTCCAGTTCTATCGCACACCGGCCTCTGAAGAGGAGTGGAGCGATTTTCAGTGGATGGTGGAACGCTATCCGTATCGCCGGCTGCAGTAGGGCCCGGATTGTGTCAATGACCTGGGGGACAAATAGACAGGGACGTATAGAACCATGCTCAAAAATAGCGGAACGCTACTAAGAATCCTCATTGTTGTTGCACTGTTTTCAGGATTGTCTTGGGCTGCGGACCGGCCCAATATCGTGTTTATCCTGGCCGATGACCTGGGCTGGGCTGACCTTCCCTGCTACGGAAACACATTCAATGAAGCCCCCAATCTCGACAGGCTCTCCAGCCAGGGGATGCGATTCACCAATGCCTATGCAGCCTGTCCTGTGTGTTCTCCCACGCGGGCCAGTCTCCAGTCCGGGCAATACCCGGCGCGCGTGGGCGTGATCGATTTTATCCCGGGACACTGGCGGCCTTACGAGGAGGTGACAGTCCCCAGGAACCGCACCCATTACCTGCCTGAGAAGATCGTCACACTGGCAGAATCCCTGAAGCAGGCCGGGTATGCCACGGGCTATTTTGGCAAGTGGCATCTGGGCAACCGCAAAGAGCAGCTTCCTTCGAATCAGGGGTACGATCAATCCCATGTGTATGCGGGTGGTGGTTTTTATGCCCCGAAATTTATACCGCCTGTTGAGCCGGCCCCCAAAGGACGTTTGAGTGAAGTGCTTACGGATCTGAGCTGTGCCTTCATTGAGAAGAACCAATCACAACCGTTCTTCCTGTTCCTGGCGCACTATGATGTACATGTGCAGCTCGATGGGGACAAGGATCTGATCAACAAGTACCTGAACAAGGAGAAGAAGGGTCCTTATCCAGGCAATGCCGTGTATGCAGCCATGGTCGAGCACGTGGACCGCAGTGTGGGACGTGTCATGCAGAAGCTTAATCGGCTTGGGCTGGAGCAGAACACACTGGTCGTCTTCTTTTCGGACAACGGCGGCCTGATCTCTCGTTTCGACAAGATCCCCCTGATCGCCGGAAACAGCCTGGATGTGTACAGAGACAATCCCTTGAAATACATTGCCTCGTCCAATGCCCCGCTTCGCGCTGAAAAGGGGACTGTGTACGAAGGCGGGATTCGTGAACCCCTGATCGTCAGGTGGCCCCAAAAAATCAAGCCGGGCCGTGTCAGTGAAGCCCTGGTGAGCAGTGTGGATTTCTATCCCACTTTTTTGGAATTGGCCGGTGTGGAACGACCCAAAGATCAAATCCTGGATGGACAGTCAATGATACCTGCGTTCCAGGGCAGCGTCGATTCGGAGAGGGCCGTGTATTGGCATTACCCAGTGTACCATCATGATGTCCCTGCAGGCGCCGTGCGTCAGGGCGACTGGAAACTCATTGAAAATCTGGTCAACGGTCAGACAAGACTGTATAACCTGAAAGCGGATATCAGTGAATCCACGGATTTGAAGGACCTGTATCCTGACAAGTTCAAGACATTGTCTGCATTACTCAATCGCTGGCAACAGGACGTCGGGGCGGAATTTCCGCACATAAATCCTGATTTTGACCCGGAAAGAAGGTACCAATGGGGAAGGCACCCGGACGTGAGGTAATCGGTCAAGTAAAGAAAGAAATTCCTGGCCATGCACTTCGATGTGTGTTGGCACTGGCAGTCACCGTATTATGCCTGCCGGGCATCCTTGGGGCTGCCGAGCACTGGACCACACCTTATAATGTGACCTGGACCCAGCCGAGCCGGAACGCAGCAGGGTCCATGCCGCTGGGCAACGGCGAGGTGGGCATCAATCTCTGGGTGGAGGAAAACGGGGACCTGCTCTTCTATATCAGCCGCAATGATTCGTTCAGCGAGATCTCCCAGCTCTGCAAGGTGGGCAAGGTCCGCATCAGCCTGTCCCCCAATCCCTTTGTGGCGGGGCAGCCGTTTGAGCAGGCCTTGATCCTGAAGGACGGTGTGTGTGTGATCACGGCAGGACCGGACAAAGCAAAGCTGAGCTTTTCCGTATTTGTGGATTCTGCATATCCGGTGGTGCATGTCACAGGCCAGTCCGAGGTGCCGATATATGTGACCGCTCATGTGGAAAGCTGGCGTGAAGGCAAACAGAAAGTCCCGGGCGGCGGCACGGCCTGGACCCTGGAGGGTGCGCCGTTTGAACTATGGCAGACGCCGGACACGTTTGTACAGGGACCGCCCCAGGCCGTGGCCTGGTATCACCGCAATGAGACCTCAACGGCCTTTGAGTCCACGGTCAAGGTCCAGTCGCTTGAACCGATCCGTGACACCATGCATGATCCTTTGCTGCACCGGACATTCGGCGCCTGGGTGACAGGGGACGGTTTTGAGACGGTCGATGTACGCACACTGGCCACGACCGGTTCAGTCAAGGAATTTTCCCTGCGTGTGGCCAGCCCCTGTGAACAGACTCCTACTGCTGAAGCCTGGCTCGCCATGGCACAAAAGGCCGCAGACGCGTGTGCCGATCCTGCTATGGCTCGGTCACGCACGGCCCGCGCCTGGCAGGCCTTGTGGGACCGGTCCCATGTGGTGTGCGATGTCACGTCCAGTCACAAGACGCCGAAAAATACACTGCGTCTGCGTATCGGTGTGGACGCGCAGGGCGGCAGTCGATTTCCCGGCGTGGTAGGTGCGGCCCGTGTGCACGGCCGGGCCCTGACCTCGGACGCACTGAGGACCATGGCCAACGGCACGCCTGAGACCGCCGTGACGCAGCCCGTGATGCCGGAGCTGACAGAGGGGCTGACACTGGAGGCGTGGATCAAACCCGAAGCGCTGACACCGGGACGCATCCTTGACAAGATCTCCGTGGGCGGCAGTGACGGGTTCCTGCTGGACACACATCCCGGGGGGACATTGCGCATGATTGTGGGGTCCGCCACGTTGCAGGCGCCTGGCCAGGTCCTGCGCATGGGTCAATGGCAGCATGTGGCAGGTACCTTTGATCAGGCGTCCGGTGTGATGCGGCTCTTTGCGAATGGCAAGCTCGTGGCCGAGTCCGGTCAGGGCGTGTCTGCCGCTGGGGGGCTCGGCAGGCAGGAGGCTGCTTACGAAGTCACTGTCTTGACCGTGGGCCGGGCCCATACGCTGCAGCGATACATGCAGGCCTGCGCAGGCCGCGGCCTGTATCCCATCAAGTTCAATGGCAGTATCTTTACTGTGGAACCCACGGTCATGGGCCAGGGCGACAATCCGGACTGGCGCCGATGGGGTGACTGTCACTGGTGGCAGAATGTGCGCATGCCGTACCATGCCATGCTGGCAGCCGGGGACTTTGACCTGATGCACCCGTTGTTCAATACCTTTGAGGCCATGCGGCCCTTTGCCGAGGCCCGGGCCCGGCTCTATCATCAGGTGGAAGGCTGCTATTTTGCCGAGACCATGACTGTCTGGGGCACCTATGCCAACCGGGATTACGGGTGGGACCGAACCGGCCTTGAACCAAATGACGTGCAGTCTCCCTATTGGCGCTACGCCTGGAACCAGGGCCTGGAACTGGCGGCCCTGATGCTGGACCACTATGAGTACACCCGGGATGCGGCATTCCTGGAATCGCGTCTCCTGCCCATGGCCACGTCCGTGCTGAAGTACTTTGACACGCGGTTTGCCAAGGATGCTGACGGCCGAATTGTGCTGGATCCCACGCAGTCTGTGGAGACCTACTGGTACGATGTGGTGAATGACACACCTACCGCGGCCGGCCTGAACGAGGTGGCTGCGCGTCTGTGTGCTCTGCCCGAGTCCGCTGTGTCACAGGATCAGCGAGTCTTTTTCCGGCACATGAAGGCGGCTGCACCGGAGATCCCCATCGAGGAGGTGACACGCGACGGCAAGACCCTGCGCCGCATTGCGGTGGCGCAGCAGTACAATCCCAAACGGTCCAACGTGGAAAATCCGGAACTCTTTCCGATCTGGCCGTTTCGCCTGTTCGGCCTGGGCAAACCCCTGCTGGAAGAGGCACGCAATGCGTACCGCCTGCGCGGCAGCCACAATGACGTGGGCTGGGGCTATGACAGCAACGTGGCTGCTGCACTCGGCCTGACTGAAGAGGCGGCCCGCATCCTCCAGGTCAAGATCGTCAATTCCCGGGCCGGATACCGGTGGCCTGCCACCTGGGGCCCTAACTTCGACTGGCTGCCCGACCAGTGTCACGGCGGCAATCTCATGAATACGATTCACCTGATGCTGCTGCAGGCAGATGGGGACACCCTCAGAGTGCTGCCTGCCTGGCCCAAAGACTGGGATGTGAGCTTTAAACTTCATGCCCCCAAAAACACCACCGTGGAGTGTGTGTACCGTGGCGGCAAGATTGAGACTCTGAAGGTCACGCCGGCATCGCGGTTGAAGGATATCAAGGAAGGATAAACATGACTCGAAATCTTAGATTGAGAAGACTCTATCTCATGGCGATGATCGGCCTGCTGACAAGCGGATCATTCATTCAGGCAGCGACCTTTGTGGTGGCCTCCGGCGGTTCGGATACCCATGCAGGCACGCTGGAACGACCCTTTGCCACGCTCCAGCGTGCGCAACAGGCAGCGCGTCAGGTCCAAGGCAAAGAGTCCGTGACAGTCATGCTGCGCGAAGGGACGCATTATTTGCCCCAGACGCTTGTGTTCACGGCCGAGGATTCCGGCACGCTGGCGACTCCTGTGGTGTATCAGGCGTACCCGGATGAGTCCGCGGTGATCAGCGGCGGCGTGCGTCTGGAAAACCTGGCGTGGCGCCCGTATCGCGATGGGATCATGCAGACCAATGTCCCGGCCGGATTGACCACGGATCAGTTGTTTGTCAACGGCACAAGACTGCCCATGGCGCGTTACCCCAATTTTAAGGCCGAAGAACGGATCTTTAACGGGTATGCGGCAGATGCCATTGATGCGGCACACGTGAGCCGATGGGCAGATCCCAAGGGTGGTTTTCTCCATGCCATGCACAGGCACATGTGGGGCGACTATCACTATCTGATTACCGGCAAGACTGCGGATGGGAAACTGCAATATGAAGGCGGCTGGCAGAACAACCGTCAGATGGGTATGCACAATCAGTACCGCTTTGTTGAAAACATCTTCGAGGAACTCGACGCACCCGGTGAATGGTTCCTCGACGGCCGAACCCACACCCTGTACGTGTATCCTCCGGCAGGCGTGGACCTGACCACGGCCGCGATCGAGGCCGTGCGTCTGCGGCACTTGATCGAGTTTCAGGGGCGCGAACAAGACCCTGTGAGATTCGTTTCGCTGCGAGGTCTCGTGTTTCGCCATACAGCCCGGACGTTCATGGACAATCGAGAACCCATGATGCGCAGTGACTGGACCATGTATCGCGGTGGGGCCGTGCTGTTTCACGGCACGGAAGACTGCGCATTGGACGCATGCATGATCGATCAGGTTGGCGGCAATGCCGTGTTCGTGAACAACTACAATCGCCGGGTGACGGTTCGTGCCTGTCACATTGCCAATGCCGGGGCCAATGGCGTGACCTTTGTGGGCGATCCCAGGGCCGCACGCAGCCCCCTGTTCGAATATGGCCAGCGTCAGACCTACGCCGCCATAGACAAGACCCCTGGCCCGCAGACCGACAACTTCCCTGCAGACTGCCTGGTGGAAGACTGTCTGATCTATCGGTCCGGTCGCGTGGAAAAGCAGACGGCACCCGTGCAGATCGAGTTGGCTCAGGATATTACCGTGCGTCACTGTTCTCTCTACGATGTGCCGCGCGCAGGCATCAACATCGGTGACGGCTGCTGGGGGGGGCATGTGATCGAGTTCTGTGACGTGTTCGATACAGTCAAGGAGACCGGGGATCACGGATCATTCAATTCCTGGGGACGTGACCGATTCTGGCAGTTGACCGATCTGGATCTCAATGACGATACGGTGTGGGCTGCGCACCAGGACCTGCCCCTGCTGGACGTGGTCAAACCGGTCATTCTGCGCAACAATCGGTGGCGATGCGACCACGGTTGGGACATTGACCTGGACGACGGATCCAGTCACTACATCGTGACCCACAATCTGTGTCTCAATGGCGGCATCAAGAATCGCGAAGGCTTTTACCGCGTGGTGGAAAACAACATCATGGTGAACAACGGCTTCCATCCGCATGTGTGGTACAAACACAGTCAGGACATCGTGCGCAGAAACATCATGTGGAAAGATCGCTATCAACCGGCAGGCGGTATGCCCTCGTCGCCGTGGGGCAGGATGATGGACGACAATCTCGTACATCTGTCTGGTGTCACTGAGGCGCAGCCTGCTTCCAGCATGGCCCGGCAATCCAAGCGGGATCAACATTCGATCATGGCCGATGCCCTGTTTGTGGATTCTGCAAACGGTGATTTCCGCGTGCGTGAGGGGTCGCCTGCCCTGGCCCTGGGATTCCAAAACTTCCCCATGGACCAGTTTGGGGTACGCACACCGGCCTTGAAACAACTGGCCCGTACGCCGGAGATTCCGGCGTTGATCACCCCGGGCAGGGAAGATGAGACACGCGCGGCCGCACCGCGCGCGCGGTACTTCTGTCAGGCCCGCGTGCGCAACATTGCCGGCCTGGGGGATCGTTCCGCCTATGGCTTGGCCAGTGCCAGTGGGGTGCTGGTCCTGACCGTGCGAGACAAGAGTGACGCGGCCCGATCCGGGTTGAAACCGGACGACGTGATTGTGGCCTGCCAGGATACGCCTGTACGCACCATTGACGACCTGCTCAAGATCCAGTCTCAGCGGGCCGGTCAGGCCCTGACTGTGCAGGTGCAGCGCAAGCAGGCCCGCCTTTTTCTGAACGTGACCGGCTATGTGTACGTGACTGTGGAGGGTCGCAAAGACACGAGCTTCAAGTCCGACATGCCGGGACCTGTGTCGGGCGTGACTGTCACGGCCAGCGCCCCAGGCACCGTGAACGATCCGCTTGACATCTTGACGGATGGGCGTCTGGAACGCAATTATGGCCCTGTGTTCGGAAACGGTGTGGTCCATGGTATGTACAAGATGGATCTGGGCGATGTCAAGACCGTCGTGCGGGTCAACACGTTTTCCTTTGACCAGGGCGGCAACCGCGGTGCGCAGCGGTTCGTGCTGTACGGCAGTGCCGCAGCAGACGATCCCGGCTGGCCCGTACAGGATCAGCCAACGTTTACCCCCATTGCAGACGTCGATGCTGGCATGGTGGGGACCGAAGAATTTGTGGCGACCTCCATTCACGCCGCAGGCAGGGCCCCCCTGGGCGCCTACCGTTGGCTCGTCTGGGCGGTGAGCCCGGTGACCCCCACAGCCGGGGGGGAGAACACGGCCTTTCAGGAATTCCAGGTGCTGGCCGTGCCACGAAGGTAACACGGCCCTGACCCTTGGGGCCATCATGAGAAAGGCGTGGTGTATCATGAAAAACAAAACGAGACAGAGAGTCATTGGTGTGGTCATGATAGTGACCTGTTGGGCCGTGTCAGTGCCGGCCGTCCACGCGGCGCAGCGTGAAGAGGACCGACTGGCCTGGTGGCGGGACGCTCGATTTGGCATGTTCATCCACTGGGGGCCAGTGTCCCTGACCGGCAAGGAGATCGGCTGGGCCCGGGGCAGTGACGTGCCCATTGAAGAGTACGATCAGTTGTACAAGAGATTCAATCCCCAGCACTTTGACGCGGACGCCTGGGCTGCAACGGCCAAGGACGCGGGCATGAAGTACATTGTGCTGACCACCAAGCACCACGACGGCTTCTGTCTGTGGGACACGAAACAGACGGATTTCAACATCATGCACTCGCCGTTTGGCCGTGACGTGGTCAAGGAGCTTTCTGACGCGTGCAGGCGTGCGGGCCTGCGTTTCAGCACGTATTATTCCACGTGCGACTGGCACCACCCTGACTTTCCCCTGACCAGCCCGGGCGGGCGCGTGCAGCGCAAGACCTCGAACCTCGATCGGTACGAGCAGTACCTGCGCGCCCAGGTCAAGGAACTGATCACGCAGTACGGCCCATTGGGTGTGCTGTGGTTCGATGTGCCGCAGCGATTCGACGCCAAGCGGGGCCAGGGTGTGATCGACTTTGTGCGGTCCCTTCAGCCGGACATCATTGTGAACAACCGGTCCGGCGCACCGGGCGATTACGATACGCCTGAGCAGCGTGTGGGCAAGTATCAGGACGATCGGCCCTGGGAGACCTGCATGACCATCTGCCGTCAGTGGGCCTGGAAACCGAACGATACCATGAAGTCCCTCCAGGAGTGTCTGCAGAATCTCATACTCTGTGCAGGCGGTGACGGCAATCTGCTCTTCAATGTGGGGCCCACCGCTGACGGTGTGATCGAGGCCCGTCAGGTCACCCGACTCCAGGAGATGGGCCAGTGGATGGCGGCCCACGGCCATACCATCTATGGCACGCGAGGCGGCCCGTGGAAACCCACCAAGGCTGTGGCCAGCACGCGAAAGGGCAATGTCATTTACCTCCATATCCTGCGATGGAACCAGGATGTTCTGGAATTGCCGGATATTGACCGGCGCATCCTGTCCGCCACACTGCCGTCCGGCAAGTCCGTCCAGGTGGAAAAACGGGATGGCCGCCTTTTTGTGCAGGTCGACCCGTCCGACCGCGATGCCATGGATACGATTGTCACCCTGACACTCAACCGGTCGGCCATGGACCTGACTGCGATCAGTCTCGGCAAACCCGTGAAGGCGGCGGCGTCCAACGTGTTTCAGAAGATGGACAGTGAGTATGGCCCGGCCTATGCCTTTGACAATGACCCTGAGACACGCTGGGCCACGGATTCCGGTACGCACGAAGCCTGGGTCTCCAGGGATTTTGAAAAACCTGTGACCCTGGTCAAGGTGCGCATTGACGAGGCCTATGCACCGCGCGTTCAGAAGTTCGAACTGCAATACCGAGTCGGGACTGCCTGGAAGACGATCCTGACAGGCACGACACTGGGACGCTGGTTCCAGCAGGAATTCACCCCGGTCACAGCGCAGGAATTCCGGCTCAACATCCTCGAGGCCACGGACGGCCCGACGATTCACGACATTGAATTTTTTGAAAAATAGTACAAGGATAAATCATGAAAAATGACGTCCGTGTTTGTTGTGTATTCCTGATGGCCTTGAGTGCCGTGACTGCGCATGCGGAACAGCCTGTTTCCGTGAAGGGCGTGTTTCCCGGCATGACCGTGTATGCGCCCGGTGCAGGCAGTGACAGTGAGACCGGTATCGGCGCCATGATTCCCTGGGCCGACAGGTTGTGGGCCGTGGGGTATGTGGCCCACATCAAGGGATCCGGCATTGGCCTCTACGAAATCCATGACAACATGACCATGACAAAGCATCCTGCGTCCGTGACAGGGACCTTTGCCAATCGCCTGATCCACTGGGAGTCCAAACAGGCCATCATCGGCCCGCATGTGATTGACGCCAATGGTCTGGTGCGTACCTTTGAAACACTCAGTCGCCACCGTTTGACGGCCACGGCCCGGCACCTGGAAGACCCCGTGAACAAGGTCTATTTCCTGACCATGGAGGGGCTTCTTTATGAGGCCAATGTGCACACCCTGGAAACCCGGCGCCTGTTCAATCTGAATGACGAACTGGACATCCCGGCCGGGGCCCAGCCCCATTACAAGGGGGCCCACATGGCTCAAGGGTTTCTGGTGGTGGCGAACAACACGTACGAAGAGCCCGAATACCTGGGCACGCGTCACGCCGGTCGTCTGGCCCAGTGGAACGGCAAGGACGCCTGGGAGATCGTGGAGCGCAATCCGTTTATCGAGGTCTCAGGCAAACAGAACACCAGGACGGGCGCACGCTACGGCAATACGCTGTTTGCTGTGGGCTGGGACGACTGTTCCGTGATCTTCAGGGTCCTGCACAACACCACGTGGACACGCTATCGTCTGCCCCAGGGGAGTCACTCGTGGGATCATACCTGGAATACGGAGTGGATGCGCATCCGCGAAGTGCAGACCGAACGCTATCTCATGGACGCCTTTGGCCTGTTCTACGAACTGCCGCCGCTGGTGTATGGGGGTGACATCTGGGGCATCAAGCCCATCTGTTATCACCTGCGTATCTGCCCGGACATGGTGTCCTGGCGGGGCATGCTGGTGCTGGCCGGCGACCAGACGGACAATGCCGTGGGCCAGCCGCAGTCCGGATTCTGGTTTGGCCATATTGACGAACTGCACAGTTGGGGCAAACCCACCGGCTGGGGCGCCGTTTGGAAA
Organism: Phycisphaerae bacterium; assembly: GCA_021736645.1. Classification (GTDB taxonomy): domain Bacteria; phylum Planctomycetota; class Phycisphaerae; order Sedimentisphaerales; family Anaerobacaceae; genus JAIPFM01. Next base: position 11,762 of record JAIPFM010000067.1, read on the forward strand.
AACACGCCGGTCCAGGCCGGCCAATACAGTGACCCGTTTCTCATGACCGGCTTTGACAAGAAGGTGGTGCACCTGGCCCACGATTCGGCGGGGGACGTGCGTTTTACGCTGGAAGTGGACTTTCTGGGCAATGGCCAGTGGCAAACCTATGACACGATTCTGGTGCCTGCCCAGGGCTATCGCCCCCATGTCTTTCCTGACGGGTTCAGTGTCCACTGGATTCGTGTGAAGACCGATCAGGCCTGTTCGGCCACAGCACAGTTTATATACAATTAATCTCCGGCCCATGAAATCACGACCCAAACCCATGATAGTCATTGTCGGGGCCGGACCTGCCGGTCTGAGTACTGCCATACATGCTGGACAGGCCGGCGCAGTTCATGTCAGCGTGCTGGACGGCAATGCCATGGCAGGACGCAAGCTCCTCATTACAGGGGGCGGCCGGTGCAATGTCACCCATGATCTGGACCCCAGGGCCTTTCAGAAATCGTTTGGTGCAGGAGGGCGATTTCTCAGTTATGCGCTGCACGAATATCCGGTCAGTGATGTGATCACATTTTTCAAGCAGCGTGGGCTGGCCATGCGCATCGAGCCGAATGGGTGTGTGTTTCCCAGGACGGATCGGGCATCGGATGTTCGCGACATCCTGGTTCAGGAGGCCGTGACCCTGGGCGTTCAATTCAAATACAATCAGTCCGTGACGGCCATTCAGAAACAGGACGATCGCTTCCTCATCACCCTGCAGGGTGACACTCTGATGGCGGATCGGGTCATCCTGGCCACGGGCGGCCAGAGTTACCCCCAGACAGGATCCACAGGGGACGGCTATGGTTTTGCCAGGGCCCTGGGCCATACTGTGGTGACACCGAGACCCTCCCTGGTGCCGTTGGTGCTCACGCAGCACTGGCCTCGTGAGGTGGCAGGGACGGCCCTGGAGCATGTGACATTGACGGCCGTGCAGGATGGCAAACCCGTGTTAGCCTCAGGGACCCTGGTGTTTACGCAAAACGGCATTGGCGGGCCTGCTGCCCAGGACATGAGCCGGTTTCTGACCGACGACTTGCCCAGTCCGGACAGTCCGATCCCCGTGTTCATGGATTGTCTGACGAATGTCTCTCTGTCACAACTGGACACATGGCTTTGTGACCTCTGCCAGGACCAGCCCAAAAAGGCGGTGGTCACACTGGTCTCCACTCTGATCCCCAAACGCCTGGCCAAGGTGGTGTGCGGTCTATGTGAGTGTGAGGACACGCTCCCGGCCTGCCAGCTTTCAAAGCCCAAACGCCAGCAACTCGCCCAGACGATCAAGGCACTGGAGCTCTCAGTGGTCGATACCCGGTCCATGGAAGAGGCCATTGTCACGCGCGGCGGTATTGCCACCGACCAGATCCACCCCAAGACCATGGGGTCGAGGCTTTGTCCGGGCCTGTACTTTGCCGGGGAAGTCATCAATGTGGACGGCCCCTGCGGCGGCTACCACCTGCAGATGTGCTGGTCCAGCGGAGCGGTGGCTGGTTGTGCTGCTGCTTGCTGATTCCCGAAGGACCTGTTAAACTTGATGTCATAAGAATGAAATCCTGACACTCGGTAATTTTCTAGAGGTGCGCATTATGAGTTTAGATGAGGGAAAGGTGTCGAGACGTGCTGTGTTAAAGGTGGGTGCGGGTGTGGCCGCCCATGTCTGTTTGCTGACAGGGTGTTCCGAGCGTGATGTTCCGATTGCCTCGTTTTCGTTTGGCGTCATCACGGATGTGCAGTATGCCGACGCCGATCCGGTTGGGCCGCGAATTTATCGAGGGGCACCCGCGAAACTGAAGGCTGCGATAGAACACCTCAATACCATGAATCTGGATTTTGTCATTCATCTGGGCGATTTGATAGATCATGACTTCTTCAGTTTTAGCACCATGATGCCCCTTATCAAGACAATCAAGGCGCCGGTGGCGATGGTTCTGGGCAACCATGAGTATGAAGTGGACGATGACAAAAAAACTCAAGTGCCCGCTGAGTTGGGTATGTCTGCGAGATACTACGATTTTGTGATGGGAAACTGGCGTTTTGTGGTATTGGATACCAATGATGTGAGCCTCTATGCCAATACTGAGGGGAGCGACGCCTACACCGAAGCGACCGCCATACTGAATCGACTGAAGGCCCTGAATCAGGCCAATGCAAAGGTCTGGAATTCGGCCATCAGCAGCGAGCAGATTGACTGGCTCAATAGTAGATTGGCCATGGCCGAGAGTGCTCATCAGAAGGTCATTGTGTTTGGTCACTCACAGGTATACCCCGATGGGGATCTCAGACTTTGGAATGCCCAGGAAATCATGACCGTGCTGGATTCGCATGACTGTGTGGCTGCCTACCTGAATGGTCACAATCATGATGGGGCATATGGTGTGTATAACGGGACTCACTACGTGACCTTTCGAGGGATGCTGGACGGCGAGGACCGTACGTCGTACGCGGTGGTTCGTTGCGATCCGGATGCCATCAGAATCACGGGCTACGGGGATGAGCCGACTCGCATTTTGGCATAGAAAAAAAAGGAACGTCACTGAGGGATACAACATGGCATCCAAACGAATTACCTTATCAAGACGAGAATTTATTAAAACGACTGCCGGGTTGGCCGTCAATGCGTGTCTATTGACAGGCTGCCGTTCACACCTGGTACAGTCACAACGACACAGGCCGTTTTCGTTTGGCGTGATCACGGATGTACAGTATGCCGACGCTGATCCGGGTGGGACGCGCATGTACCGTCAGTCACCGGCCAAACTGAAGGCTGCGATTGAGCATTTCAATACCCTGGATCTGGCATTTGTGATGCACCTGGGGGATCTGATCGATCGGGACTTTGCCAGTTTTGATACGGTGATGCCGCTGCTTGAGGCCTGTCGACACCCGGTGTTTCAGGTGCTGGGCAATCACGATTTTGCCGTGGACGATACCAAGAAGTCCAGTGTGCCTTTGCGCATGGGGATGACGCGACGCTACTACGACTTTGGCCAGGGTCCATGGCGATTTGTGGTTCTGGATGGCAATGACATGAGTCTCCAGGCTCATGTGCCGGGCAGTGATCGCTATCTTGCATCGGCTGAGATACTGGCGCAACTCAAGGCCGCGAGAGCGTCCAATGCCCAGGCCTGGAACGGAGGCGTGGGCCGCACACAGATGGACTGGTTCAAAGCCACACTGGCCCATGCTGAAAAGGCAGGTCAGCAGGTCGTGGTCTTTTGCCACTGGCCGGTCTGGCCGAAGGCCTCGCACACGCTGTGGAATGACTCTGAGTTAGTGGCTGTGCTGGAATCCCACAGCCATGTGAAGGCGTATCTGTGCGGTCACAATCACGCAGGGGACTATGCCCAAAAGCAGGGCATCCACTACGTGACATTCAAAGGCATGGTGGATGGTGCAGATCGTACATCCTACAGTATGGTGCGCTGCGAACCGGACGCCATTATAATCACGGGCTGCGGTGATGCGCCGTCTCGCAGTTTGTCATTGACGAACCGAGCCTCTGTTTAACAGGATTCAACAGAGGCCGGGTCAGGTTTCGTCTAAGACACTCCGGCAAAACCCTGCTGGCTTCGGCTGGCTGCAGCGTCACCCCTGCGGCGCTGGCCTCCATCGATCCCCAGGGAACCTGCTTCGGTCGCCTTGGATCTGGACACTTCGCTCAGCCTCCCCCCAGGGGCAGGCGGGCCCACGCGACGGTTTTGTTAGCACGTCTAATTCACTTTTATCATGGGATCTTGGTCAAGGGCCCTGTCCTGTTGCTTGACCAATTGCTCAAGCATCGCACGTATTTCCTGCATCTGATCATGCAGGCCCTTGACCTGTCCACGCAGATCATCGACTTCGGCGTTCAGAGTTTGTTCAGGGGATGTTCGTGTGGTTGCGTTTGAGTTTGAGACAGGTCTACTGCCCGGCTCAACGGCGCGTGGCAGCATGGGCGCGCTGCTCATGGATCGAACGGTTCGTGCCGTGCTGCTTGTTGACCGAACGGTCCGTGCCGGACCGGGCGTGTTCGTTGTGTGCGCGTCTGTTCTCGGGGTGTCAAGTTGCTCAAGCAGCTGTCGGATTTTGTCGTGTTTTTCCGGTGTCGCCAGGATGTCCATGCTGTCAGGTGTCACTTTGATGATCTTGACTTGATCCATGAGAGATTCAATGATTCTATATGGTTTGTAGGCGGGGATGTGTTCGAGGGAGTAGCTGACTAGCTGTTGCTTGGGGGGCTCTGCCTCCTCTCCCAGTTGTGCATCAATCAGCTCCAGTTCATTCTTGAGGGGTCGAAGCCTGCCCTGAAATTCTTCGTTTGTGATACGACCGGTTTCATATTGCCTGCGAAGACTGGATTCAACGGCTGCCAATTCACGTGTTATTTGTTTTCTGCGTGTTTGCAGCACACGTTGTTCAGTTTCCCGACCGCTATCAGGTACGAAACGCCAGGATACACCTCGACCCTCGGAGGTCTGTGTGGGAACCCATCGTCCCGGTTCGCCCGCAGGTGACCGAGCGGGGCGTTCCTGGAGATTTGGTATGTCGGGCATCGTCCATCTGGTAGATAAGAATCTGCTGTCTTCTTCGGGATGCTTGGTCTGTTGAATTTGTGTTTTGATGCGAGCGATCTGTTCCCGGAGTGTGTCCAATTCCACTTGATGCATGTGTCTGTCTGAATCAGTTTTGGCCTGGTCAAGGGTCTGTTCTGTTTTGGCGGCCTGATCAGTCAGTTGCTCCAGCAGATGATTGAGCACATTGAGACGGCCGATCACGGCTATGTCAATGACCTTTTGTTCCAGACCATTTTTGATAACGCCCAGTTCCAAGGGCTCAAGCGCTTCTTCCCTGGCTCGCCTTTGTGCTGCAGCTCGCAGCTCTTCTTCCGGGCGAGCCTGTGCCAGGGCCATGCCTACAATGGAGCACAGGGTGACTGTCGCCCACAGACACGTCCATCCTGTGCCTGGTTTGGGGTTGCTGATCTGCCCTTTGATGATCCTGCTGATTCTGGCTTTCATGGGTCTTTCCTTTCCAATTATGCCTGGCAAGAGTGTGAGTGCTTTCTGAGAGGTGAGGGCCAATAGAGATTCCGCATACTTCGTACTGGCATGTCCGTGAACCAGGGCCCAGTCGTCGCACACGTCTTCACTGAGACGGAGCAGACGTTGTCGTGCCCACCATACCAGGGGGTGCCAGGGCAATGCCACGCACAGCAGGTCCGCCCACAGGTTGGTGATATGGTCCAAACGCTTGACATGGGCCAGTTCGTGGCAAAAAACACCCACCCAGTCTTTGCATGCTTGTGTGGGGTTGGCAATGTCCGGGACCAGCAGAATCGGTATTTTTCCCCAACACCAGATCACGGGGCTGCTGATCTTGGGGCTGAAACAAAGGGTCACAGGACGATTCAAATTGAGTCGGTGTTGGGCTCTGACAAGGGCCTGTGTAAGGGAGTCATCCTCCACAGAGTGACGACCTCGAATCAGGTAAAGGCCCAGGACAAACTGCCGCATCAAGCTGGCCAATGCCAGACAACTCATCGCGCCCCAGATGCCCATGCCAACAAGCGCCCATGGGATAAGATGCGAAGAGTCTGTTTTGGTTTCACCAGGTACGACAGGTGTGGTGATGGTGGGTGTCATTTCCGGAAAAGGCTTCGGCCCGACAGGGAACAGCATGGGTTCTGCAGGTTTGAAAAGTGTCATGGTTTCGATCTGTCCTTCGACCCTGTCTGGGGCTGGCGAGTCATTTTTTAGCTGGCCCAATCCGAGGTGTTGGACACCGACATACAGGCCTGGCAGAACCACACCCGCTGCCATGCAGATCAAGAGGATCTGGTGGCCTCTTGCCGGCCTGCGAGCCCATAGATAGCTGCCCAGCAGGCCCAGTGCCATGCACGAAGAGGCTTGCACCAACAGGAGCCCAACACTCAGTTCCCCGATCATGATTGATTCTCCTGCTCTTTCTGCCTGATCATCTGCTTGAGCTCTGTCAGTTCTTTTGAACTCAGGTCACTTTCCCGAATGAGATGCTGGAATACGGCCAGGGCATCGCCCTCGAAGACACGTTTGAGGAAGCCCTTGACAGATTTCGCACCTGCCTGATCCCGGGTTTGCGTGGCATAGTAGATGTAGGTTCTGCCCTCAGTACGGTGTGTGAGCCAATGGGCCTTCTCCAGCTTTTGCATGGCAGACAGGACAGTCGTGTAGGCCAGCTCTCTGGTCTGGTTGAGTCTGTCCCTTACCTGATGGGCACTGGCCTCACCGAGTTCCCATACCATATCCAGAACCGTTCGCTGCAGGGGGCCTAAATCATCCAGTGACTTGCGTTTCATAGGCATGTCTCCATAGTATATATCCACGAGGCCGTGTCTACTTGTTATCAGAGTACTCCGGTACGGAGTATTTGTCAATAGAAAAACAGGATGGTCAAAAGAATGTAGAAAAAGGGCCCATTATCACGGTTGTGACAATGGGCCCTGGATTGGTATGTGATGGTCGAGACGTTTACATCACCTGGATGTATTGAGAGTCGATCGCCTTTTTGATCGTCATCAGCGTGTCCTTGAGATGGGCGCGGCTGTAGGCGTCCAACTGATCCATGGGGATCACTGCAATGCGATTGGAGATATCCCTCAAATGCTCCAGCACCAGGTCTGAGATCGTCTTGGATGCGGTATTCGAGTTCAGGGAACTGGTGCTGCGGCTGATCAGAAGTTCCACGTATCGGCTTTGAAGATTCCGTCTCAAGCTGGAGATGTAGGGCTCCCGTTCGGAGTACTTTTCTGCCGGTTTGGTCTTCAGTTCACTGAATATCTCGTTGGTCAAGGTGTCCATGAACTCGGACAGGGTCAGGGCATCTTCTTCGGCAGGCACCAGGAATTCGTTGTCATAGACTCTCGCCAGAGTCGAGGGATACATCATGTTGACCAGTACCGAGACCTGCAGTCCCATGATACGATCATGCACAGGCCAGGCCGGATCAGACATCACGCTGTCCTGATCATCCCACCATTTGTCCACGGTCATTCGACGCAGCAGGTCGGGAGTCAGGCCAAGGGCCTCATCGCGGAATGTATTCTCGATCACAAAGGCGATGGCATCTCGCTGCTGTTTTGCTGGGACCGGTTCAATGGGCAGACGTGCATTCTTGTCGCCCTTGCGGTCTCTGTACACAAAGGCCCCGCCAATCCAGTTGCTCATCATGGACACGGCTCGCATCTGCAGGCCCAGTGTCATTTCATAGGCACGTCGTGCCTGAGCCCAGCTTTCTCCGTCCTTGACAAACTGATCGATAATCCTGGAACGATTGTGTTCCCATATGAGTTTTTGCTGATTGCAGTACTCCAGAGGATCAGCCGTGAAATCGTAGCGGCGGGCCAGGGGATCCGGGCCCCAGGTATCCTCATCCGTGGCAAAGGCCAGAGTCGGCTCGGCCACCCTGGCCACGATCTTTTCAAGGTCCTTGTCGTTTTCAGTATATCCGTATTCAATGGCCCATTCATCATAGGGGCCAATTCCGATCATGCCGTAGTCGCCCTGGTTTTGGCCGACAAAGGCATAAATGTTGACCGGGAGATAATCCATCACAGATCCCGCAAAGGGAATCTTACCCTTGACCTCATCGCTGTTTACCTCTTTCAAGGTATACACGGACGAGGCCTTGAAGTTGTGACGCAATCCCAGGGTATGCCCGACTTCATGGCAGACCAGGTCAGACATCAAGGGCCCAATAAAGGATTCGGGAATGCCGTCAATCTTGGGCTCGTTCAGCGTTTTCGGTTTGGGACTGTTGGGATCCCGATCCTTGGCAGCTTCGGCTTGTTCGGCAATGGACAGGGCCATGGCAAACAGACCCACATCCATGGCGCGGTACTGGCAGAGATTGCACATGCCGTTCAACTGACTCGTGCGCCCGGAGAGTCCGTCATAGGCATCGTCGCCGATCAGATGCCCATCGACCTGCGCTGCCGGGTGCCCTCCATAGGGTTTGCCCATCTGGTCCTGGATCTGCTTTTGAATGGCTTGCTTCTGACCGGGTTCGGCCATCAGCAGTCGGGGGTCCCAGTGAGGATTCTCGGCCAGCCAGACCAGGTCCTGAGGGTTCATGCCATCCATCATGATCTGCGGCATGATCTCATGAAAGGTCTGCCAGTAGTGACGAATCCAGCCGTCTGTCAGGATAATATCCGCATCCAGGATCTGGCCGGTCAATGGATTGGTCCGGCTCGGCCCAATGGCCGTGCCCTGGTTATTGGTCAGCCAGCGAACGAAGTTATATCTGACGTCTTCGGGGTCCTTTTCCATATGGGCGCCGGATCGGCTGTCCTGGTAATACACCTCAATGGCATTGGAGATCCCGACCTTCTCAAAGGCCTTGTTCCAATTCAGGATGCCTTCACGGATCCAGCGTCTATAGCGAACCGGTGTGGTGTGTTCAATGTAAAAGACAATGGGTTCTTTCGGAGGGCTCAACTGTAATGAGGCGTCCGCCTTTTGCAGGTTCCAGCGGTTGACGTACCGGACCCTGGTTTCTTTTTCGGTATATTTGCCGTAATCGCTGAAGCTGGTCGTGAAATAGCCAATACGTTCATCGGCTTTGCGGGGCCTGTAGCTGCTGCTGCCTGCAATCTCACTGATGGAATAATGCAGGATCTGGAGCTGGCCTCTGGCTGTGGGTACTTCAAAGGCCAGTTCCACATTGCCGGGAAAGGCCTTGGCCTCGGCGATCTTGATCAGCTTGGGATTGGAAACACGGACTTGGCTGCCAAAGAATGTACTGGCCCTGTTGACCAGCAGATCATCCAGGTCAATGACTGGCAGACCGCCGACAGTTGTGACAATAGGCACATCCAGGATGATACTGTCCGTATACAATTGCTTGACCGAATCCTTGGATTCCTGGTCCCCTGTGGACTTGATATCCAGATTTGGGGCCATCAGGGCCAGGCGTTTGTCGTATCTCCGCCAATACACATACATATCACCGGATTGGAGTCCCGCATAATCATCCCCACTGGCCAGGGTCAGGGCAATGAAAAAGCGTTTACGATCGTACCCCCGGGGGAGCATGCCCAGCATCTGGCCATCCTTCTCACGGGTCCAGATCGTCAGCAGGCTCTCTTTTCCATCTGCCGTGGATATCACCTTGGCATAGTCCTGTAATATCACATCCGAGGGTGGGAAATCCGGTTTTTCTGCGGGTTTCGCAGGCTGTGCCAAAACAATCTGGACCAGGGCTGTCATGATCAACAGCAATGGCAGTATTGACACCCTGCCTATATGAGCCGACTTTGGACACTTCATATGTGATCTCCTTGTTACCTGATAGGAAAAGCAAATAGGACCCTTGATTTAAACCTAATCGTCCGATTATAGCAGGATGTTTACGACTATTCAAGATTGGATGTTCGGGCTCTCGGATTGCAGGGTGTTTGGTATAGATAAAAAATACAGGCAAAATGGGTCCTCTAAAATTGGCAGTTTTGGATGTTTATTCCATGTACGTTCTGGCCCCAAGGCCTCAGGCTGCTACTTGTCCTGCACCACTGTGCCGGGTGTGTTGGGATCGGTGACTGGGGTGCTCTTGTGTACCAGCGGCCAGATGAGCAGGGAGGCCGCGATCAGAATCCAGCAGAGAAACAATCTTGAGATCAGGTTGGGTGGGTCCTTTGTGATGGCCTGGTTTCGTTCAGGGATCAGATTGTTTTCATATCTGCATCGGTCGCAATAGATGCAGTCCATGTGGTCACGGCCTGTGAGGCCAAATTCGCAGCGTCCGAATTTTTTCGCAGGAAGCAGGCGCTGCAGCCAGGCGCATCGGTTGAGCAGTGACAGAAACGCGCCTGTGGGACACAGGACTCTGCACCAGAAGCGTGTGACAAAGACAACGCCAAGACCCACGAAGAGCCACAAAGGCGTGAGAAAGAGGTCCGGCCAGAGATGCCTGTTGAAGACCGTGGTGAGTGGATCAATCAGGACGCTGTCTTTGTCTTTGAACAGGAATACGCCGAGAATGAGGGCAAACAGCACTGCGTACTTGAGAAAACGTGCACCCTGAACTGTGGTATGTGAGAGCCTTGGTCTGACTCGTTTCGGGATGATGAAACTGATGAGTTCCTGGATCGCGCCAAAGGGGCACAGGTAGCCGCAGTAGAGGTTGCCGAATAACAGGATGAGGACCGGTGCTCCGAGTAGCAGGGCCAGGAATTCAGGGGTGCCTGAAAGGATATTGTCCCAGGCCAGTACACGCAGGATGTGATCCGTGGCGTATTGTTTGTTGAGCCAGAAGCCAAAGACGAGGGTGCTGTACAGCAGGACCACGAGACGACTCCAGAGTTTTCCGTGCAGGATGGCCATGACCGCCAGGCAGAGTCCAATGATGAGCAGTAACAGACCTTTTTGCATGAGCAGCATCATGAGACGATGATTCATGCTGGGTCTGGGCGTTTGAGCCAGGACCTGGGCCGCGAATTGCTGTCCCGATTCTCGCATCAGATGCATGACGGCCCGTGTGGTCAGTGTGGCACCTGACACGGCATAGACATCTTTCAGGGGTGCAGGGCCGAAGATGCTTCGTGTCTTGAGTGCATCCAGCCAGCCCTGAATGCGGCGGATGTATCGAGGGGTCTCATAGGACTGTGTGAAACGGAAATCCATGAGTGTCCCGTCTGGTGTCACGAACAGGATCAAACCGATAGGGCCGCCATAACCGTAGACCGTACCTGTAAAGTCTCTGGTCTGGAAGATGTAGCCGGTCAATCGTTTGTTGTCCCGCACTTCCTGATACGGGACAGGCGCGGCGGTCTCTGAGGCAGCCAGATCTTTGGAGGTGACCTGCAGACCATCAGTCCACTCGGGCACGGACCGCATGAGCGGGGAGTCCAGACGCGGCCGATTGAGGTAGTCTGTGACCTGGACCACCAGGATCAGGCTCAGGCCGAACCAGAACAGGCCATACCCCAGAGGCGTCAACAGAGAGGGAGGATTGATGGATGAGCCCGGGCGGTTTCGTGTCACGTACAGGACACGCGTGATCACCCCGATCAGCGTGAAGATGCTCAGGTACCAGAGGCCCGTTTCTCGGATCGGCTTCAGTGCCGGGATGAGGTTCATGTGGAGTTTGTCTGCGGCCTGCAGGAGTCGGTACAGGCCGAGCTTGAACGGGATACTGGGGTCCACGGTTTCAAACTGTGCCCTGAGTTGTGAGGCGCGCTCCAGATCGTATATGTCACTCAGTTGACCTCTGGGCAGGATCGCCTCATACTCGTCCAGCAGTGAGAATCGGGCCTCCAATCTGGGGGCATAGGTGGTCATGTAGGCTGTATTGCTGCATAGAAAAAACAGGGGTTCGCCAGGCACGAGCAGGGTTTGAAGGAATCGGGTCTGGAGCTGCTGAAACAGGGTCGCGTCGAGAAACAGGTGGTGGGGCGGCAGGGCGCGGGCCGTGGACCCGGGCACCCTGAAAGCGGCCAGGCCTGTGGGTGTGAGGGCCTGTTGAATCAGGGTCTGGAAGTCCTGCGACAGGGTGTCACGACATGCTCGATGCGTGGGGTCAGGGAAATTTATGAGGATGATGTCATAGGCCTTGGCGTGGGTGTCCAGAAGAGACCGGACCGTCCCGGTGTGCAGAATCAGGCGGGCGTCAGCAGGGCTAGAGACCCTCGGTGGATTGTCGATAGACTCCGGGGCAGGAGGTGCCCAGGTGACACTCTGCACGGTTTTGGATATCAACAGGGTGTGGACGAGTGCAGAGTCACTGCCGATCACCAGGATGTGTTCTGCCAGGGCGTTCTGGGACAGGACCATGCCTGCAATACGTCTTGCTTCCGATAGGGCAGTCGATGCGGCTGTGGTCTCCGGTTGTGCATGGACCGTCTGAACGACAGGCCATGGGCCCAGGCATATCAGGCCATAAAGCATGAGAGTCAACCGGACGTGTCGGATCATTCAGGGTCCTTCGCTGTGGGAGGTTCCGCAAACACCTCTGCCTGAAAGACCAGGAACTCGGCGTTTTCCTGCCACGCATTTGACGACAGGCCCGCTTTGAGCGACAGGTGTGTCAGGGTCTGTACAATGTCCCAACCCTGTTCAGGGGCCACTTGAGGCAGAAACACGGCTGAACGTGCACCTTTTTGAAGAATCACTCCGTCCTTGCCAATCCGGATGTCTTGATATGAGGATACGGGCCTGGGTACGGTCAACGCGGAAATATCAATGTGCAGGTCCTGGACTTCTGAGGGTGTCACAGGGTCAAAGCGGCTGTCATGCGTGGCTGCGTGAATGGCATTGTTGATCACAGACTGAACCAGGGGCACCCTGGGCAGGATGTCGCCAATGCAGCCTCTGAGTCTGCCCTGTTTCTTAAGGGTCACAAAGGCGGCCCGCTTGTGTGTCATGGCCTCTGTGATCTCAATCCCCAGGTCCCTGGGTGTGGGCTCGGCATGATGCCTTAGATAATAAGCGATGGTTTTCCTGGCCAGCGACAGGAGGGTGTGTCGCTCGCGGTCTGTGAGGGCAGGGGGCGGCGAGGAGGGTGTTGGTGCTGGACCCGGTGTCCATTGCCCTGTGAAACAGGCGGACACATAACTTACGGAATTTGTAAAATCCTCGGTGAGTGCACCGCTGGTTGTGTAGTCGATCAGATGGGTCTGCGAGGTTGCCTCGAGCATGGACAACAGGATGGCGATGCCGGCCTGGCCGCAGATCGTGGCGCCGGTTTCCTCAATGTAGGTCAGGAAGGCTCGGGTGTTCAGTGTGGTGATAATGTCAAAGGCGTCCATGTCCAGGGTCTTGAGCTGTTCACAGATGTGATCTGTAAAGGGTACATAATCAAAGCGCGGGCCATAGTGGGTGAAATCGCTGCTTACCACGACCAGGGTGTCTGGATCTACCACGCTCTTGAGAATTTTGGCAGCCTTGACCAGTGTGGCCTCTGAGCATTGGCCCACTACAATGGGCACAAAGTCAAACTGGTCCAGATGGACCTGGAGCACGGGTAATTCTATCTGGACACTATGCTCATCCTTGTGGGCCGCGGGCAGGCTTTTGAAGACCGAGTCATGGGTCAGGAGTGTCTCAATCAAATTCGTATCCAGGGGGACCAGACCCAGGGGGGTTTCATAGTGGCTCACGCGCGGTACGCTCAAGACTTCAGGCATGGCCACCCTGTGGCTGGGACCGAGTGTGATCACGCGTTTGTAGCTTTTTTTCAGGGCCTTGACGGCCCTGGCTGCACAACGGCCCGAGTAGGCATACCCTGCGTGCGGCAGGATCAGGGCAATGATGTCCTCTCTGACGGCCGTGTCGGCGGAGTCCAGAAACGATAGGATCTGACTCCTCAGGTCCCGCGCATTACCTGTATACCAGGTGCCCGCCAGGGAAGAACTGTGCACAGACTTGTGGGCACGTACCGGATGGGTCGGCTGTGATGAGTCTGTTGTTGACATGTGTGTCAAGGCTCCTGATAACATGTATACAGGTACGATCCTGAAACTAGAGAGTTCACTCCCCATGATTGTAAACAGACATGATTCAAAGTCGAGAAAAATTATTGTTGACATTGCATAGTATGCATTGCATACTAGTGGCTAGTGGCTAGTGGCTAGTGGCTAGTGGCTAGTGGCTAGTGGCTGCTTACTGAAAACCGAAAACTGTCTACTGAAAACTGAACCGGAGGTTCCAATGAAATTTGAGAGTCAGTTATTAAAGGGCATTGCCCCTGTGGTGGTACTGGAGATCCTGTCTCGCGGGCCCATGTACGGGTATGAGTTGTGTCAGACCATTGAAAAACGGAGCCACGATATCCTGTGTCTGGGCAAGGGCACGCTGTATCCCCTGTTGTACAACCTGGAGGCCAAAAGGCTGGTGTCCACGGAGTGGCAAACCGCAGAATCGGGGCGCAAACGACGCTACTATGCCATTACCAGCAAGGGCACCGGAGAACTGGCCAAACAGAAAGATCAGCTCAAGCACCTGGTGAATGGCTTGGATCTGGTGTTTGGCGGGGCGTTGTCGTTGGCTTGAGATCGTTGCTGGTTTCTGGTTGTTGGTTGCTGGTTTTCAGTATGCGGTCTTCTTGGCTGGAAGGGAGCGTCTTGCATGGATAGGAACGATACAAACTCAACGCCTGTAATGGTGCAGGAGACCATCAATCGTGTCATAAAAAAAATGCGGTATCGAAAAAAGGTGCGTGCTGATGTGCGTGCTGAACTGGAGGCCCATTTTGAAGATGCCCTGGCGGAGTGCAGCACACCGCAGGAACAACAAGCGTTGGCGGAGGAATTGATCGGAGAGTTTGGAGACATCAAGGTCTTGGCCACACTGATCCGGCGAGCCAAGAAACGTTGCCGGCCTTTGTGGGCCAAGGTAATGATTCGTACGGGGCAGGTCGTGGGACTGTGTGTGCTGTATGTGCTGCTGTGTATGAGCCGTTTGATGATTGGCAGTCCGACAATCAAGGTTGGCATGGTGGATCGCATCAATGAGACCTCGCAGCAGGGTCACGAAGATGTCCAAAATGCTTGGCCTGGGATTAAGCGAGCGATGTCGCTGTTAGATCCTTTGCCAAATGCACTGGCAGATCATCCTCGCTATTCTGACATGGATGAGACGCAACAGCAGAATCTGGCACGATATGTTCAGGAGAATCAGCCAGCCTTTGCAGCATTGAACGAGGCGGTGAAGAAACCCCATTGCTGGAGGCCTTTCAACCCGGTTCCCAAGGATGCCCAGATGAAAGGCACCGGTGGGGTGTTTGTGCCTCAATTGATGGAAACAGTCCGGTTGTCCGCCCTTTTGCAGGAACAACTCATGCCGGATATGAAGAAATGCCGGGATTTGACATGGGCCTTGAATTATCACAGGCAGTGGGTTGTTGATCAAGGTAAGACGGAATCGGCCATGGCGGATTCCGAGACATTATTTCGATTGGGACATCATCTGGCAGGCAGTGGCCTTTTGACAGAACAAATGGTGGGCACTGCCATTGTCTCTCTGGCATGTGATTCACTTTTTGATACATTAGGTAAACTGGATACCAACGAGTTTCTATTGGCTCGGACACAACAGGATTTGGAATCCTTGTTTCGCAAGGATCAGCCCTGGGTGGAGTTGACGTTGGAAAAAGCCTTTGCCGAAGATCTGATCCAGGGTGGGTTTACGGACGACGGACATGGCAATGGACGCGCTCTATCCTCTGGGGTGTTCATGCTTGGTGGGTCACCCTCAGGTTGGTGGAAGCAACTGTTGTTGTTCAACTTTCCAGATCGAAGGCAGGCTCAAAAGCATATCGACAGCTTCTTTGAGGACTTGAAAAGATGGCATATGATAATGCCCTGGGATCGCAGAAATCAAACCTTTGTCCTGAGTGATCAATCAATATCGACCATTTATGCTGTGATGCAAAAGCCGGCACTTGAGCGGGCAGGGGATCTTCAGTGGCAGGCTAAGTTGGGAGCTCAAGCGGCACTAACAGTCTTGTCCATTAAACGCTACCAGGTTAGACACGGCATGTTGCCTGACACACTGAATGCTCTAGCGGTCGATGGTTTGATGAAAACAGTGCCCAGGGATTTCTATTCGGATGGCCCCCTGACGTATCAGCGAAAATCAGATACAGACTTTGTCCTTTATAGCTGGGGTGAGAACTTTCAGGACGATCAGGGTATGCCCTCCACCAACCGCGAAGGCGAGTCCAGACGTTTTGGCTCACAGGGCGACTGGGTATTCTGGCCCATCCTTCGGTAATTCTCAATTCTTAGTTTTTAATTTTTAACTAGTAGGAGGGGTGCTTTGTCTCAGGCGTTTTTCCTGGAAGGACTGGACCATGGTCATGAAGGTGTTGATGCCGATCTTGCCGTCTACCTTGAGGTGGTTCTGGGTCTGGTAGTCCTTGACGGCTGCCAGTGTACTTGGTTGGTCTGACTGAATGGGACCGGCGTATGCGTCGATCTGATTCAAAATGGTCTGGATCTGGTGGTACAGGGTCTCTCTGGCAGGGTCTTTGGTTTCAAGGGCCGTGTTGATCACACTGTTTTTCTGGATCTCCACGAGTACTGCGAGCAGGGCACTGACATTTGCCTGATTGACCTGCTGCACTGCGTCACAGAGGTCCTGGATCTTGTTGAGGGTCTGGGAAGGGGTGGCGCCTCTGGCCTGGACAGGGAGTTGTTCCGGTGAAATCAGACGTGCGACTTTTTGCCGGAGCGAGGTGACATCCCGTTGGAGTCGTTCATTGTGCGATTCCGCAGTCTGCAATTTTTGGGCGGCGTCTGCCAGGGCGGTCTCTTTGGTCTTGAGCTGACTGGTCAGGTCGGTTTGCAGGTCATTGTAGTCCTGCAGGGGAATGCTCTGGGGACGAGTGCCTGACCAGACCACGGCCGCCAATCCCTCGATGATCAACAACGCCACGGCCAGGGCAATAGCGATCGCCCAGGGGCTCTGTGTGTTGATTTTTCCTGTCACTGTTTTCAACCCCATATGATCCTCCGGAGTGT
>JAIPFM010000068.1 GCA_021736645.1 Phycisphaerae bacterium
GCCACCCTCTTTTCGAAGGCGTTCCACCGAGGGGCACTTCATTAAGGGAGCCTTAGCGACCCGTGATGTGCCCCGGTTGAGAGCGTGGCGATAGCAGCGTACGGTTTTGCCAAAGGGTTCGATGCAGAACATTTAAAACTATAAGACGACATTGCCAAAGGCTATTCAAAACATGTCACGATATAGGGACATGCAAGATAAAAAGCCTGACCCCTGGCGGTTGCGTGACCCCTGGCGGTTGCGCAAACTCCTCCTCGTCCAACTGAAACATGAAATCAGCTGAGTACCTAAAACTTAACACTTAAAACTTAAAACTTCCTGAAGATACTGCCCTGTGTAACTCGCCTTAACAGTCGCCACGTGTTCCGGTGTGCCTTCGGCAATGATCCGGCCTCCGCGGTGGCCGCCTTCAGGACCGAGGTCGATGATCCAGTCCGCCGTCTTGATCACGTCGAGGTTGTGTTCGATCACAATGACCGTGTTGCCCTGGTCGCGCAAACGGTCCAGTACGGTCAACAGCATCCGGATGTCCTGAAAGTGCAGGCCTGTGGTGGGTTCGTCCAGGATGTACAGGGTCTTTCCTGTGTCACGCTTGGCCAGTTCGCGTGCCAGCTTGATGCGCTGGGCCTCACCGCCGGACAGGGTCACGGCAGACTGGCCCAGCTTGATGTAGCCCAGGCCCACATCCATGAGCGTATCCAGAATCGCACAGATTTTAAGATGCGCTGCAAACAGTTCTCTGGCCTGCAGCACGGACAGATCCAGCACCCGGGCAATGGAGTGGCCCTTGTAGGCCACATCCAGTGTGGCGTCGTTGAACCGCCTGCCCTGACAGGTCTCACAGGGCACGTACACGTCCGCCAGAAAGTGCATCTCCACCTTGATGAATCCGTCACCTTTACACGCCTCACATCGCCCGCCCTTGACATTGAATGAAAACCGCCCCTTGCTGTACCCCTGGGTGCGCGAATCGGGCAGCATGGCAAACAGGTCGCGAATCAGGTCAAAGACCTTGGTGTACGTGGCAGGATTGCTGCGCGGCGTGCGCCCGATCGGAGCCTGATTGATGTTGATCACCTTGTCGATATGCTCCAGGCCTTCAATGCCCTGGTGTCGGCCCACGTCCAGACTCGCGTGGTGCAGTTTGTTGGCCAAAGCCGGATACAGAATCTGATTGACCAGCGTGGACTTACCAGCACCGGATACACCGGTCACGGCCACGAACAGGCCCACAGGAAAACAAGCATCCTGGCCTGCCAGATTATTCTGTGCGGGCTTTTTAATGGTGATCCACGCCGTGCCCCGCTTGGGCGCAGGCGTGCGTGCAGCGGGAATGGGAATATTCAGCCTGCCGCTGAGATACTGGCCGGTCACGGACACCGGATTGCGACACACCTGCTTGGGCGTGCCTGCCGCCACGATCTCGCCGCCCAGCAGACCTGCGCCGGGGCCTATGTCCACCAGCCAGTCAGCAGCCAGCATGGTGTCACGGTCATGTTCGATCACGATCAACGTGTTGCCAATGTCACGCAGGTGACACAGGGTCTCCAGCAAACGCCGATTGTCCCTCTGGTGCAGGCCGATGGACGGCTCATCCAGGATGTACAGCACACCGGTCAGTTCCGATCCGACCTGGGAGGCCAGACGGATGCGCTGGGATTCACCGCCGCTCAGGGTCGGGCCCTTGCGAGACAGGCTCAGATAATCCAGGCCCACATTCATTAAAAAGCTCAGTCTCGCGCAGATCTCCTTGAGCAGTTCCTGGCCGATGATCTTCCGGTTGCCTTTGAGTGCCATGCCAGTCAAGAATTCATAGGCCTCGCCAATGGTCATGTCCGTGACATCCACAATGGACTGCCCTGCAATGCGCACGGCCAGGACCTCCGGACGCAGACGCAGACCGCGACAGGTGTCACAGGGCTTCTCACTCATGAAGGCTGCGTAGTATTTCTTCTGGTGCTCAGACTGAGTCTGGCGATATCTGCGCATCATGGCGTGCACCAGTCCCTCCCAGGTCATGCGGATATTGCCCTGGATCTTTTCTGAGTCCCAGTGTACGTTCAGTTCCTTGTCCCTGGAGCCGAATAGAATGATGTCTTTCTGGTGCTTGGGCAGTTTTTGCCAGGGCACATCAAAATCAAAGTCCCACTGATCCTGCATGGCCTTTAATTGACGTCCCCCCCACGACCGTCCCAGTCTCCCTTTGCGATCAAAGTAATTCTTCCACGGTATCACAGCCCCCTGGCGTATACTGGCGTCCACGTCTGCGATGATCTTGTCTGCATCCATGGTCAACCGGCTGCCAATGCCGTTGCAGTCCGGGCACATGCCCTGCGGTGAATTGAATGAAAACAACGGAGGCTCCAGTACGGGGTACGCATGGGCGCAGCACGACCGGGCCTCACTCATGGCCAGATCGACCTGACCCGGTACATGCACAATCAAACGCCCCTGACCAAACCTGAGGCACTGTTCCACAGAATCCGTCAGTCGTTTCTTGAACGTCTTTCCGGGTTTGATGACCAGACGATCCACCACAATCTCAATCGTGTGTTTCTTCTGTTTGGGCAAAGTCTGCACATCTTCGAGCAATTGAATCACGCCATTGATTCTTACACGCACAAATCCCTGGGCCTTGAGCCCGTCCAGCTTGTCCCGGTGCTCACCCTTGCGATTCTCCACGATCGGTGCCAGGAGCATCACCTGTGTCTTCTCAGGGAGTGCCAGGATCTGATCCACCATGGCCTGGGCATTGCCGCGCCCCACAGGCTTGCCGCAGTGCATGCAGAACTGCTCGCCCATGCGTGCATACAGCACGCGCAGGTAATCATAGATCTCCGTGATCGTCCCCACCGTGGACCGGGGATTGCGGCTGGCCGTCTTCTGGTCGATCGAAATCGTGGGCGACAGGCCTCTGATCGTATCGTAGTGCGGCTTGTCCATCTGGCCGATGAACTGACGTGCATACGCAGACAGGGACTCCACATACCGGCGCTGCCCCTCTGCAAAGATCGTGTCAAATGCCAGTGACGACTTGCCCGATCCCGACACGCCTGTAAACACAATAAACCGCTTCTTGGGCAGGGAAATGTCGATATTCTTGAGATTATGCTCTCTGGCCCCGCGCACCACAATCTGGTCCATCTCCAGCTCAGGACGCAATGCAAAGAGGGTTGTTTTTTTCTTGTGCTTGCTCATGCGCGAATTGTAGCGTATAAGGCATATCTTGAACAGCCTTTGTTGGCTCAGCCATTGATCTCTGACCGGACACACCCTGTGATCGACTCGTCACAAAAGATCCACACGATCTGGGAAAATGAAGTCCTACAGAGCTTCCACGGCAAGCAGGCAGAATACCATCAATGGGTCCTTACTTCACAAAGAGGTCAATAAAACATGAAAAGTAAGCACGGGCCCCACGCCGCTGAAAATGGTTTGCTTCATCCTAGAAACCCTCACAATGGGCGATACAATTTAAAGGCGTTATGCGAAAGTTGTCCTGAATTGAAACGTCATATCCAACCCAATCCCAAGGGGGATAACACCATAGACTTCAGTGATGCCAGGGCAGTGCTTTGCCTGAACAAGGCCTTGCTGGCTCATTATTACCATGTCACGAACTGGCAGATTCCCGCAGGCTATCTGTGCCCCCCTATCCCCGGGCGAGCCGATTACATTCATTATGCAGCAGATCTTCTTTGCGAGTGTGACCAGGGCACATGCCCCACAGGCAGGAAAGTGACCGTGCTGGACATTGGTACCGGTGCCAACTGTATCTATCCTATTATTGGCAGCCAAAGCTATGGCTGGCAGTTTGTGGCCACAGAGATAGATCCTGTCTCAATTAAGACGGCCAGTCTAATCGTTCAATCCAATGCCTGCTTAAACAAACTGATCAAGGTGGCACAGCAGACAGACAGAAAGGCAATCTTCAAGGGTATTCTCAAGGACAAGGACAGGTTTGACCTCACGCTGTGCAACCCTCCCTTCCATGCATCCATGGCTGAGGTAAAGACCAGCAACCAGCGAAAGTGGAGAAACCTCAACCATGGCAAACCCGGCAAGGCCCCGGCCAACCTTAATTTTGGCGGCCAGAAGGCGGAGCTTTGGTGCCCAGGTGGCGAAATCGTCTTCATCAAAAACATGGCCAAAGAGAGTGTCGATTGTGCCGAACAGGTCTGCTGGTTTACCAGTCTGGTGTCCCAGGGAGATCATATCCGGCCGTTGAAAAAGCTGTTGACCCGACTGGACGCCAAACAGATTGAAGTCATCAAGATGAGACAGGGACAGAAGATCAGCCGATTCATTGCCTGGAGTTTTCTGACCCGAGACCAGCAGGCATCATGGGCCAAGACACGCTGGCGTCGACGCTGATCACGTCCGGAGAAAACACGGGCACATGGATCCGCCCCTGTCAGTCCAAATGGTTCAGACTCTTTCCTGAAATGTTTACGAATCAACGTTCAGAGGTTTGTAGCAATTCGTCCCATGACAGGCGAACGCGCACGCCCTGGATTTGACTCACAGGCACGGCCTGACTTTGATAACGAACATGTCCACTATAGCCGGCGCTTCGTGTTTCAAAAGGCTTGCCAGACAGATCCAGGATCTCAAGTCTTAGCATGGGTGTACTGAGGCCCTTGACAGCACAGGCGAGGGTACTGTACGTATCTCTGTGTCTGAACGGCCCGGACAGCGTCCACTGCCCGGTGGCTCGAGGGTCTTCCATGCCTTGCGCACCGCTGTGGGAACTGCCAGTGCTCTGCCCCTGGAATGCAGTGACCTCAACATAAATGGGCGCCGCCGTATCTGACACAAAAACGCCAGCCTCTCCATGCGTCTTGACGTCAAACGCCAGGCTGTCGGTCCGATCCAGGGGGGCACCCGATCGATCAGGCAGGCGCACGCCGTCAAAAAAGAAACGCTTTTCCCGGCCCATGGGCAGCAATTCAAAGTGGGACAGCTCGGACATGGGCACGCCAAATCGGTAGGTATTCTGAGTGTTTGCACGACCCAAGACATAACCACTGAAATGTCGCTTTCCGGCCTTGGTCACCAGGGCCAGCCGTGCATACTGTTCTGAGTCACCTGAAGAGTCAAACCTCGACATGCGTTGCGCCTGGGCCGTTGTCTTCAACACCACATCAATCTCACGGTCGCCGGATGCATCATGCGATGTGTCCGCGTCAGAGCCCTGTACATGAGACCCACTCTTCAGAGAGATCAACTTGGCGCCGTACTCGGGAAACGTGACTGTGCTGCCAGCCTTAGCAGCCAACACCTTGGCTTTCTGATCCGGAGAAAACTCCGTGACCCAGAACCACACATCCACCCGTTCAGGCAGGCGCTGGCCCAAACTTCGCAAGACAATACTGCTTTCACCGTCATACTCGTAATCTGCAGGTGCGTGGTACTCTGTGAGCAGGCCTCTACTTCGATGGTCGAACACTCGAACCTGGAGGATTTCATGGGACTTAAACGTGCTGCGGTTAAAGTGGACAATCGCCTGGTCCAGGACCTGATTGTGCGTGTCGGACAGAGCCAGTGTTTCTCGCGAGGTTTCATTCAGGCGCTTGCGACCATCTGTGACAGTCACCTGCCCATCACCACCCATGCGGTAGCAGCGATCGATGGTGAATTCTGCCATGCCCACACGATGGCTCAATCCCTGAACGGCCTTGGCATGGGCATAATCATAGAACTTGGACGCGGGCAGGGTCGTGGTGGGCTTGCGTACACCCTTGGGCCAGGCATAAATCGTGGGCAAACGGTTGTACTGTGCGTGCAGGGAAAGGTAACCATGCCGACCTGTTTCAATCTCATACCCCTTGGGCGACTCCACCCCATTGCATCGAATCTTGGTGTCAAGGCCCGGCAAATACACCTGGCCTTTCTCATCCGTGGTGAGATTTATATATTCCAGTGTCAGATACGTATTGCTTTGAGTGGGTGTGCTCATGCGGTACTCCACACCCAACCGCCCCACTGGTGTATTCGCTAAGGGACGCCCATCCATGAGTTCGTACCTGCGAACCAGAACCACGGGCGCATGGGCCAATGCCTGGGTCATCCATTGCGATGACTCATTGGGATCCTGGTTGACCCCATACCATTGGGCCAGGAGAAAGTCTGCATAAAACGGGTGCGCCGCTCGCCTGCTGAGATCCTGGAGTGTGTCACGCGTGGAATCCAGCGTAAACTGGGAGATGCCATTGATCGTATGGCGCGTTAATCGGCTCACTTCAATGCAGTCTTTGAGCTCTGTGAATTCGCGGTCCTCCAAAAACAGACCTGGGCCCCGGCCCCTCAACAGAGACTCCAAGATTGAGGGACTGAAGCTCGCATCCGTGACCGGCCTGGGTCGATTCATACTTGACGATCTTTGCCACAAGGGGATGCTTACGAGAATGGCCAGGACCAGCCCCGCGCCTGCCAGTACGCCCAGACGTGCACGCTTGTGCACGCGGGTGTCCATGATGCGAACAATGCGCTGTTTCATGGACGAACCACTTTCGCCAAAGCCCAGGACCACACGTCCGGCTGTGGCCACCTGACAGGCACGCGCTGCATCCAGGAGCACCTGGCAGTACCGATCCTCTGGCTGGGCGGCTCGGGTCAAGACCACGTCATCGCAGCATTCCTCGCGTACGGAACGCAGGGCTCGATTGAGCCACCAGTACACAGGATGAAACCACCAGATCCCGAACAGCAGGATTTGAAGCGTATTCACCAGCGGGTCACGGCGTTTCAAATGGGCCATTTCATGGGCCAGCACAGGTCGCAGTTCCTCAAGCGTCAAGGTCTCCACGGTTTGCCTGGGCAGGACAATCACAGGCCTGCGCAATTGAAATGCCATGGGGGAATGAGCCTTGGCACTGACACGTACGTCGGGTCGTTTTGAATACGCCAGATCGGCTCGAACCTCTTGACTCATGATCTGGATGTCCGGCGAGGCATCACTCGATTCTCTGACCACCCACAGGCCCAACCACACGCATTGCATGACGAGCCAGCACACCACACCCAGTGTCCCCAGCAGATGCCCCAGAAAACACCAGCCCTTGAAACCAATCAAGGACCAGACTGCAGGGTCTTCGAGGCTGGAGGCCGGTGCAGGCAGCACAGGTGTCTTGACAACCACAGTATCTGCTGCAGAGACCGCGGTGGACTCCTGCGATGTGCCCTGGGGCATTGCTATGTCACGCAGTGTGATCTCGGAGCGAACGGGCACCTCAACAATCAACAGATCATTGGCTTCATTGGGAATCACCAGAAACGGCGCCAACATAAACTTCACCAGCAACACCACCAGAATGCCGTACCGAAGGGGTGATGACCAGCGTTTACAGACTGTCACCAGGCCCAATCCAATGGCTGCCGCCACACCGGCCTGCACTGACGCATGCCCCATACTCTGCCACCACACGTCCGCAGTCTGGTTCACCCAATAGGCAAATTCCAGGGCCGTATTACTCATGATCCGCTCCCGTAGACTGCTTGACACGCATTGTATCCAACAGGGCCTGTAACTGATCAATCTCCGCATCGCTGGGTGCCTGGGTCTCGAACAGAGAGTGCGCCATGGCCAAGCCATTGCCCCCGAATACACGACTAAGCATGCCCCCCACCAGAGACCGATATACAGTACCCGGTTTTGCAGTGGCCTCATACACGAACGCCTTGCCCTGGGCAGCCTTTTCCTTACGAAGCAGCCCCTTGGCCTCCAAACGCGTCAACAGAGTCACCACAGACGCATGCGCCATGGGACGTGCATCACTCAGTGTCTCACGAATCTCCCGAGCCGTGGTCTTGCCCCGCTGCAGCACACAAGACAACACATCCAATTCCGCCTCCGGTAACGAAGGCATGGTTTTTTTATTCTTCTTCGGCATCCAAAACTCCAGATCGCAGATCGCTCACTACTGACTACTGACTACTGACTACTGACTACTGACTACTGACTACTGAACATATCGACATCTGTCTTTATTGTCAACACTAAATATTGACATTTGTCAATTTATAAAAAAACCTACTCTGAGGACTGGGACACTTGAAATACGGGCTTACGGTTTCACGTTCTTGGCGAACCACTCCAGCAGGAGCTTTTTTCGATCTGTAGGTTCTGTGGTCGGTGTGTGATCATTGGGATCCGGGCCGTGCTCCACACTCCAGCCGTCCCACTCTCTGTAGGCGTGGTACGACCAGTCCCAGCCGTATTCTTCGAACAGTTCTATGACGGCCTTGAGGTACTGATACGCACTGTCACCCGGGGCCCATCGGATGGCGCTGAATTCGCCCGCGTAGATATGGACGTTGTAGGCCAGTTGGAATTCTCTGACAGGTTTGAGGTGTTCGCGAAGATCGGCCTTGTCGACCCACTTCCCATTGATCTCGCCTGGAAATTTAATGCCTGTGGTCGTGTTGGATACGCCCTGATGCGTGAATTGGTGCGGAAAGTACATGTGCGTCTGGTAGATCACGTTTGGCACATCCACAGGATCGAGGTCGCGAAATCCGTCTGCTGAATCCCAGTTGGCTGCAGCAATGAAGATAGGCCGAGTCGGATCGATCGCGCGAATGGCCCGCGCTGCACGCACCTGTGTACCCAGCCAGTTGGCCACACCCGGAGGACTGGGCTTGGACTGTACAGGCTCATTAATCAGGTCGTAGCCCCAGATCGCCGGGTGCCCCAGATAACGACGGGCCATCTGTTCCCACAGGGCCACAAACTTGTCCTGATACACCGGTTCGTGAAAGATGGCCAGGTCACTGTTCTCATAGCGTCCGCCTGGCGGAGAGTGCATGTCAATCACCACCTTGATGCCAAACTCTTTACACGCCTCCAGCACAAGATCCAGGTCAGCCAGTTTTCCGGCAAACCATTGATCATACTCTTCCAGGTCCCGCTCAGTCCCAGCCTTACCCCAGTTCCTGGTCAACTGCCATCGGATCAGGTTGGCGTGCCACTCCTGGCCCAGCACGCGAAGAGACTCTTTATCAAAGGCATTGGGTGACATCACACCGCGCAGGCGCGGCAGATCGTGACCTCGGAAGGCAGGGCCCGGATTTTCCATTGGCACGGGCCGCGCTGGACGGGGTGAGGCAAGGACCGTGACACGCACCTCGTCAAACCACACCGTGCCGCTGCTGCCCTGCAGGCCCAGGCTCAAATCAGCCTGATTCACATCATCGGGCAGTCGCACCGTGAAACTCTGCGTCTTCCAGTCAAACGTGCCGTACACATCGTTCTCATTGAGCCAGACAGGCCCGCTGGACGGTGTGGCATAGTGCAGCATGAACTTCACGCCGAGATAGGGCTGGGCAGGGCGCGTGACATCCTGAGCCTTGACACGACAGGCAAAGAGGAGCTGGCAACCGCGCCAGGATTCAAGGCTCAAGGGCATGCTGATCATGTGACTGGCCGATGCCCTGTCCTGTGCAGCCTGTATACGCAGTGTCACCGAGTCAGGACCTGGCATCCATTGGGCATATGAGGCCTTGGACCACAGGGCCTGCTCGGTCTGCATGCCAAAGTCTGTCTCAAACACGACATCCCCGGGCTGCGTAGCCCAGGCGCAGAGCGTTAATGAAAACAGGGTACACACAACAAGGGCATTGATGGGTCTGGTCATCATAAGATTCCTTATTTATCACTGGAGTTCTGCAATCTCCAATTTTTCAGTTTTCAGATCATAGTCTACAGCATAAAAACTACATTTTTCTGAATACTGCCTACTGAAAACTGAATACCACAGGGCTTTATGCAAAAGTCCTGTTATCAGTCACGCGGACCTACAGTGCTCATGTCAATGGGTCTGAATCCCAGGGCAAAGGCCGGCGACTCGGGCTTCAATCGAAAATCGTACTGCTCGGGATTCACGAACAGAGGATCAGCATACAGGGAATGGCGATCCTGTTTCCGGGCCTGCCACTGTTCAAAGGTCCAGGGACCGAACTTGACGTCTTCCAATTTCTTGTTGGGATTGAAGTACAGGTTGTAATCAAAGAGTTCGGTCTGTGAACTCAACTCCGGGTCAAACCAGGGCTTACCTGGCCGATGCTGGTAGGTCTTGTCCTGCCACTGGCCTGAGAGCACGGCAATGTCTTGCTGCCAGTAGATGATGTTTCGCGTCATGATAAAACTGATGTGCTCTTCCATGCGGCTGCGGTTGATCTGCTCTTCATGGCCGAGCGCAAAAATATTGTTGCGTAAGATGTTTTCCTTGCCATAGTGCTGGTCAAAGCCGGCACACTTGGTGTTGTACACGATGTTGTCCTCGATCAGCACATGGGTCGAGCCTTCATCCGTATAAATGCCCCATCCACCGTATCCGTGAGACTGAATGTCATGGATCAGATTGTTGCGCACCACAGTGCCCGGTGCCACACCCAGCATGTAGATACCGCCCATGTCAGACAAGACTGACTGACCCACATCGTGAATATGGTTGTATTCAAACACATTGTGCGTACTCACACTGGGACGATAGCCCCACACCCAGCCCACGGCAATCGCGGAGTAGTAGGTGTGATGAATGGCGTTGTGCGTGATCATGTTCCCGCCGCTGTGCTGTATCCACACACCTGTGGCTGCAAGATGAATCTGCCCAATGTGGTGAATGGTGTTATCTGAGATTGTGTTGTGCCCTGTGAGCAGGAGCGGATGATCAGTCGCGCTGCCGCCGCCCATGCGCACGCCACCACCGCCGAGGTGGCCCATGTCCGTATGGGTGATTCTGTTATAGGAACAGCCTTTGTCGATCTGGAAACAATAGGAGGACAGGTCCCGGAACACGCAGCGGTCAAATTCGCAATACTGGGCCCCCTCCATCATCACAGCGCCCTCGACCTGGGGCGCTGATTGACCATCGCCCACATTGCCTTTGGGCAGCTGCCAGTTGTTGTGCTCAAAGGTCAGGCCCCTGAAACGCAGGCGCTCTACATATTGACGCTGCATGGGATCACCCTTGAGCTTCAGGAACTTTGCCGCATAGGGTGCCACCACCCTGGCAGTGCCCATGTCCTCGCCCGGCATGGGCTTATACCTCAATCGCCCGGTTTTGCGATTGAGGTACCACTGACCTGGCTCATCGAGGGCTTCAAACACGTTCTCAATATAGTAGCGTGCGCCCTGCCTGGTGAAATCATCAGAATAGCGATACCCTGTAGACGCCGTGAATGTCACGCGATTGGCAGTCTCGTCCACGGCCTTGATGTGCTGGCGCGACGATACCCAGAATCTAGGCACCACCACATCGATATCCTCAGGATTTTGCCAGGACGCCTTGATGTCGCCCGGCTTGAACACAAAGTTGTCCGAGCGTGCAGCCCAGGGATCCTTGTCTTTCAGGGGAAAATCTACAATACGGTAGTAGCCTTCTTTGGGCAACCTCGTGCGCCATCGCAACTGGCCGTTCACATAGAGCTGCGAAAAACACCATTGCCCTGTTCGCACCTCAGGCAGGTCTACCTCCCACAGCCCCTGATCGCCCTGTGTCCATCCCGTGATCACACGCCCCCCTGTGATCACGGGCATTTCGGATCCATAGGCCTGATAGGTCACAGGGCAGTCTCTCGATCCGGAATCCTCCGGGCCGAACACCAGGGACTCGGTCAATTCGTATCGCCCTCCCCGCAAATAAACCGTGACAGGCTGCGTCAGGGGACCTGCCTGTTTCAAGGTACGTACTGCCTCCTGCGCACGCGCGATCGTTCCAAAGGCCGTTTGAACAGACCTGCCGGACGCCGTATCGTCACCCCCGGGCGATACGTAAAATGAAACGCCTTGTCCGAATGACACCGCAGGCAACGCGCACAACAGCGACAGGCAGACAAGCACACATCGTCTGATCATAGTTTTCCTCCAAAGTAATCGCTACACATCAGGTTCACCATGGATATCATACCCGGCCCACACAGTATGAGCCAGCCCGAGTGATCATTTTTTCGCACACTTGACAAATCAGACTTTCCATACGAGGATGACCGCCTGTGTGCTAAGTGATTGAATGGGCTTGGGCCCTTGCTGTTTTGGTTTTAAGCTGAAAGCTGAAGGCTGAGTGCTGAAGGCTTTTTTTCAGGTTCTATCAATGAAACCGCGTATCCTGCTGGTGAATCCGCCGATCTATGATTTTACGGCGTATGACTTCTGGCTCAAGCCGTATGGCCTGCTGGAAGTCGCAGGGTTCTTGCGCGCACAGGCTGAATTTACCCTGTTTGACTATCTGGACCGGTGGCATCCGAGTGTCAGCACACGTCATAATGTCTGGGGCCAGGGACCGTTCCCGGAGACGCGTCTGCCCAAACCTGCGTGCCTTCAGGCCGTACCCAGATACTATCGCAGGTATGGTCTGGATCGCAGCCTTTTCAAAGACCTGCTCAAGCAGGCTGACCCCTATGATGTGTGTCTGCTTCAAGGGGTAATGACCTACTGGTACCCAGGTGTACAAGAGGTGATCGAAGACGTGCGCCGCTATCAGCCCAAGGCGAAGATTGTACTGGGCGGCAACTACCCCACGATCTGCCCGGACCACGCTGCCGCACTGGGTGCGGACCTGGTAATATCCGGCCTGGACCTCGGGAAAGTGTGGGATCTGGTGGGCCTGACACCAGATGAAGGGCAGCCTGCCCTGTGGGAGGCGTATCCCAAACTCGAAGTCGGCGCGATCAAGATCACGGACGGTTGTCCGTTTCAGTGCACCTACTGTTCCGTGCAAAAGGTCTATGGAGGTTTCCGGCCCAGGTCCTTGGCACGTGCGAAACGAGAGTTCGACTTATTGCGAAACATGGGCACCCGTCACGTGGCCTTTTATGATGACGCCCTGCTGTACCACCCAGAGGCAATCCTGCTGCCCTTTCTGGAATACATCCGTTCTACGGGGTCAGACATTGCCCTGCACAGCCCCAATGCCTTGAATGCACGTTTTGTCACACGTGATCTGGCAGAAGCCATGGCCGCATCCGGTTTCAAAACATTCTTTCTCGGATTTGAAAGCGCGTCGAGCACCTGGCAGAAGGCCACGGGCTCCAAGGTCTATTCCGAGGAACTGGCCGAGGCAGTGGCGTATCTGGCTGAGGCAGGCGTGCCGCGAAAAGACATCACAGCCTATCAAATCATCGGGCACCCCAATTCAGATGTCCAGGAATTGGAGGCCTCCATGCATTTTGTCCGCAGTCTGCGCATCCGTGGTATGCTGGCCGATTTTTCTCCCATTCCAGGCACGCCCGACGGCGACGCCTGTGCTCAATGGGTGGACCTGTCTGAACCCTTGATGCACAACAAATCGGCCTTTCCAGCATTGAAGTTTGGATTTGACGCCATCAATCGCCTCAAAGATCTGCAACGGGCGCTTAACAAGGGGATTGACACCTGAAACCGAAAACTGAATACTGAAAACCAAAAACTGGAAATATTTGAACACCGGTCTTATTAGGCGCATAATGGACACATGCGGTCACGAATCGCATTTTGGATCTCTTGTTAAGATAGGAAGAAAATGACTAAAGACATTATCGCATTTCTGAAGCAACATTTCAGCGATATTGAAAAGCACACACCCTACGCAAAAGAACGCCTGGAGGCATTCTTGAACCTGGGGCCCCTGCATTACTTTATACCCAAATCTTTGGGGGGACGCTTTCAGGGGGCTTTATCCTATTTGAATACCATAGAGACCACCTCCTACTACAGCCTGCCCCTGGGCTTGACGCTTGGCATCACAGGGTCCCTGTTCCTGTCTCCCATGTCCAGACATGCGGCCCCGGAACTGAGAGATTCTGTACTCAAGAACTTTGTGGACACCCCGACCCTGGGCGGCATGATGATCACAGAACCTGCAGGCGGGACCGATGTATTCGGCCTGACCACGCACTACGAAACGAACGGTGACAAACTGAGACTCAGTGGTTCCAAATGCTGGGGCGGACTCACAGGACTGGCAGATCACTGGCTCGTGGGTGCGCGTGCCAAGCGCGGTGACAGACTCACCAAAAAACTGAATCTCCTGTATGTGCCGCTATGCGCACCGGGTGTGAAGGTGGAGACCTATTTCGACGCCCTGGGTCTGCAGCCCATTCCCTATGGACGCACGCAATACGATCAGGTGGAGATACCGGAGACCCATATCTTGGCCTCCGAAGGCATGAGCGGTCTGAGGCTGCTGAATGACACGCTTTTCCGCAGCCGTCTGGGCATGCCTGCCATTGCGTCTGGCCACTGTAAACGCATGGCCGATGTGGCGTCTCAGCGTGTCAATGACAGGCACGTGTTTGGCAAGGCGCTCATAGAGTACGACCAGGTCCAATATCGTATTGAAACGCTCCGGGGTATGGCTGCTCTGAACCACGCATTGTGGCAATACACAGGCAAATGGATGGACGACCATGCGGACATATCGAGTCACTACACCCTGGTCAATGCTGCCAAGCTGGTGTGCTCTGAGACCATTCAAGCAGCCTCAGATTCTGCAGTGCAGCTCTTTGCGTCAGCGGCTTTTAAACGCAACCACATCGCAGGGCGTGCTTATGTGGACTCCAGGCCCTTCCCCATTTTTGAGGGCTCCAATGACGTGCTGGACGAGAACCTGTACGACACTGTTGTCAGCAGACACGGCCAGTGTAATTGTGTCACAGTGAATCAGGAATTCAGCCAATTTGGCCTGTCCCTGCCTGGTCGCACACCGCAATCCGTGCTGGATCTGCTGGACAAGCGCACCGTGGAGTCACAGCGTGACAAGGTTCTGCAGGGACGCATGCTGGCCTGGCTCTTTGTCGGTGCCCTGCATGACCAGACCGCACCGCACGAATCAGAGCACTTTGCCCAGGGCCAGCAGCTCGCCATCAGGCGCGTGGCAGAACTCGCTGCCCAGGCACCGTATCTGGGTTAACAAAGGTTCACGGTTCACGTCCACCAAGGGACCCCTAGCGGGGGTTCACGGTTTTTAGGGTCTGCGCGTCTGGTGACACGGCACTCACGGGCTCGATGCGTCCGTCAGGATGCACGTACATGACTTCTGTGTTGATCCATACATGGTGACGGATGTAAATGGCCTCACGCACCTGAGCCACGAGCTCCAGTACATCCTGTGCTGTGGCTTTGCCTGTATTGACCATGAAATTGGCATGCCTGTGACTGATACTCGCCCCGCCGCAGGTGAGGCCCTTGAGTCGCAGGTCTTCTATGAGCTTGCCTGGCGGACCCAGCGTATGATACAATTCCGGTCTGCTCGTAAACACGGACCCGCAATTGGGCTGAGTCAGTGGGAACTTTTCCTGCCGTTCCCTGAGGATCCCCCGCATGTGCCGGAGAATGGTCTCAGCATGACCCGGCTGCAGCTCCAGTATCACTTCAGCAATGACATGGCCGGAATGGAGCAGGTTGCTGTGGCGATAGGAAAAATCACAGCCCTCTGCAGACCTGGTTTCGATACGGCCCTCGGGCGTCACCACAGTGACGGTCCTGGTCACATCCCCAATACTCTGACGCAGGCTCCCGCCGTTGATCGCCACCAGGCCACCCAGACTCCCAGGGATACCGATGGCGTGCTCCAACCCGGTCAGGCCGGCCTTGGCAGCCATTCGGGCCAGACGCGGCACGGACACACCGCTTTGCGCGGTGACCACACCATGTTCAAATGTCACTTTGGAAAAGGCGCTGTCAAGCTTGATCACCAGCCCCTCAAATCCCCTGTCACTGAACAGGAGATTCGATCCCTTGCCAATCACGATCCAGGGGATGCCAAAGTCGCGAGCCAGTCCCATCAGATCCCTGATCTGCTCGGTGCTCCCGGGAAACACCATGACATGAGCGTTCCCGCCAATGCGCCACGTGGAATGACGCATCAGGGGCTCATCATACAGGGCTGAAACACCGCAGTTTTTTATGTAATTGTCCAGTGCAGTTAACACAATGTGGTCTTACTGCAAATGAAAGACCCTGTCAATAAGGCCTGTGCCGGAAAAAAAACTTAGAGCTGGTTTCAAAACTCCTTTCGGCTGCAATCAGCTGAGCAACTCGTGGTTCTGCGTTTTCGGCCAAAAGGTTTCTCGAAGCCAGCAGGGTTTTGAGTATTCCATGCAGCGTCACCCTGGTTCCCCCTGTGGTATGATCAGACTTCGTGGTGGAAATAGAAATGAACCTCCTGTATAGTATGTGCATGAAAGTGTTTAAATGTATAATCTATGGGTTGTGCCTGGTGCTCACACTTGATGCGCTGGCAGACGACCCGGCCCAAAATGTGCGGGTGGTTTGGTTCAGCAGCCCCTCGACAGAGGCGATGGTGGTCTGGGATAGCACGAAGCACGATAAAAGCTCAGAGCTTTTGTACGACACGGTTTCGCATGGGGACCAGGAAGCGGAATATGCTTTCCGCAAACCCGTGGGAGAGTCCGGTCCCTACACAGATATCGCCAAAAAAAGAAGGGCTGAATCGGATGGGGAAGAAGCGAAGCGCGTGCCGGTCTCGCAGGACGTTTTCTACTATCACACCACGATAAAGAACCTTGAACCGGAAACAGTCTACTATGTCGCAGTCAAGACGGCCGACGGCGTGGGGAGTGAATACCATTTCAAGACGGCGCCTGTCAGTGACCGGCCCATAAAACTCATTTATGGCGGCGATTCACGCTCACGAATCGAGACGGCGCGAGCAATCAACATTCAGATCAGTCAAATGATCGCGCAGGACGACTCCATCGTGGCATTGCTGCATGGGGGTGACTATGCGGCCTCACCCACTCGCGAATTATGGAAAGACTGGCTCGAGGCCTATGCGCTGACAACCACCAAGACACGAAAGCTGCTTCCCATCATTCCAGTGGTTGGAAACCACGAGTCACCTGCCAAAAACCCAATGTTCCGCCAGGCATACGGCTACCCCGGGGGGCCGGACGACTACTTTGCGTTCCGGTTGACGCCGTCGGTCGGCCTCATCTGCCTGAACACGGAAATCAGTGCCGAAGGCGAACAAAAGGTGTTCCTGCGCAGCGCATTGACCGACCTTGAAGAACACAACGTCAGATGGCGCATTGCCGCCTACCACAAACCGGCCTACCCCGCAGTCAAGCAACCGAGCGTTGCCCGGGTCAGTTGGGTGCCGCTCTTTGAGGCATTCAACATCGACCTCGTGCTGGAATCCGATGGTCACTGCATCAAACGCACCGTACCGATTCGAAATGGTCGTGAAGCATCCGACGGTATCGTCTACCTGGGCGAGGGCGGTTACGGCGCCCCCCAACGTGATCCCAAGCCCAACCTCTGGTATCTGAAGGGCGACAGCGCCTTCGCTTCCAGGGGGGACCACATCATGATGCTGGAAATCACACCCAACGCCATCAACTATTCAACCATCCTCAGTACGGGTGAAATCATTGATGCTGCTTCATTCAAAGCACGCCGGTAAAATGGGAAAAGCAGAATCTCCAATCATTGGAAGATTCCTTCCAATGCTGTTGGCGCTTACCTGGACGTTGACCTGCCTTGCCTACGCCTGGCGTTTTAACCGGTTTTCCTGCAAGACCTTCTCATTTCTGTGGGAGGAAAACGGCCAATCCGATGTGTTCGCAGGCAGGATCGAAACAATAATGATTGCCTTGCTGCTGCTGTCTGCGGGGTGCATATGGATCAAGAAAATGCGATGGTTCGCCCTTGCCGGAGCCGTGGTCATGATTTCTGAAGCAGTTTCGGAAACCTGCATGCCCTCGGCCAAATATCCGGGGCTGTACTGGGCTGAATGGTCGTTGCGTTATGCCACCGTGCCGGCTGCCATCCTTCTTTTTCAGTCATGGGAAAAAGCCAGGGTTTGGAGTTGTCGCATCATGCGCGTTGCCATCGCCATCACCTTCCTGGCACATGGGGTCAAGGCCCTTCTCGGCGATCCCCAGTTCATCGACTATTTACTCGTCTTCTTCCGCCGCATCGGCGCGGGATCGTTGGGCGAGCCCCAGGCCCTGACCCTCCTGAACATGATCGGCACGGTCGACCTGCTCCTCGCGGCGCATCTGCTTTTTGTCAAGTTGGAACGAAATCAGATGGTATTGGCCTGGATGGCCGCGTGGGGGGCAGTCACGGCCCTTGCACGCGTCACCTACGGGGGATGGAGCAGCTGGCACGAAGTCCTCATTCGTACCTCCCACTTTGTTGTGCCGGTCGTACTGCTCTTGCTTGTGCGTGTTGATTTCGAAGTCGGCCGTGTGACACAAAAATGCAAATAAAGCCCAGGCAATCTGAAAAACAAGCCCTGGGTTGCCATGGGACCGCCATTGCAGTACAGTGTTGGGGTATTCAGGTGTTTTTTTGGGAATCGAACGATGCACAATGAGCCCTCACCACAGTGGCTAAACTGGGCCAGGGAAATCCAGGCGTTAAGTCAGACCGGTCTGGCATTTAATGAGCCGGGGTATGACCATGATCGTTATACACGATTGACCGAAATTGCTGCCGAGATCATTGCCCAGCAAACACCCGTGTCCAAGGCAGATGCCTTGTCGAGCTTCAGCGCTCAACCTGGCTACGCCACGGTCAAGGTGGATGTGCGCGGGGCCGTGATCCGGGACGGCAAGATCCTGCTGGTCCAGGAACGCAGGGATGAACGATGGTGCATGCCAGGCGGCTGGGCCGATATTGGGGATACACCATCTGATATGGTGGCCCGCGAAATGTGGGAAGAGAGCGGGTTTGAGGTGAAACCCTCAAGAATCGTGGGGATCTATGACGCAAACCGGTCTCAAGCGCCCACAGAATTCTTTCACGCCTATAAAATCGTGTTCATGTGCGACGTGGTCGGTGGCGAGGCCCGCACCAGTGACGAGACCATGGATGTAGGCTTTTTTGATCCCCTGTCTCTACCCCCTTTGTCGGAGTGCAGAACCAATAGCCGGCATATTGCCGATGTATTTGCCCATTGGCAAGATCCCACAAAACAGCCAATATTTGACTGAATTGTTGAAATTCCAGGTCAAATTGAGTATGGTATGTGTTCGGCTCAGCCACGTGGCTGGGCTGTGTTTTTATTAAGGTTGAAATCCATGACCGAATTGACTGTCAAAGTACCTGGAATAGGGCAGACTGAATACCAGATTCATATTGGGTGTGCCCTGCTTGGCACACTGCTTGACAGGGTCCACACTCAATTCCCCGGCCACAAACCATTTGTGGTCACAGATCAGAATCTGAAGGATGCCGGCCACTTGGAGACGCTCATCCATGGTCAGGTCAACGGCAAGGACATCCCTGTGTACGTGATCGATCCGCCGGGTGAGGTGTCCAAGCACATTCAGACTGCGGTGGCCATTGTGGAGGCCATGGAAAAGGCCTATCTGGGACGCGATTCTGTGGTCATCGCCCTGGGCGGCGGCACGGTCGGTGACATTGCCGGATTTGCCGCATCTCTGTTCAAGCGGGGTGTGCCTGTGGTGCAGGTGCCAACCACGGCCCTGGCACAGGCCGATTCCTCAGTGGGCGGCAAGACAGGCGTGGATTCCAGTGTGAGCAAGAATGCCTTTGGCGTGTTCTGGCATCCGGCAGCAGTCTATATGGATGTGGACTCGCTGGCGACCCTGAATGACCGCGATTTCCGGGCTGGGCTCGTGGAGTCCGTCAAGCACGCCATGATCCAGGATGCCGCCTATTTTGAGTATCTGGAACAGAATATCACGGCGATTTTGGCGCGTGACACGCAGGTCCTGTCTGAGCTGGCATTGAAAAACTGTCGGATCAAGGGCCATGTGGTGCAGATCGATCCCCTGGAAAAGAACATGCGCCGTATCCTGAATTACGGCCATACCATTGGACATGCCGTGGAATCTGCCAGCCGCTTTGGTCTGCTGCATGGTGAGGCCATTGCCATTGGCCTGATCGGGGCTGCCAGGATCGAAATGGCCATGGGATTGGGTGATCAGGCACGTCTGAACAGGACCAGTGCCCTGCTCGAGACCCTGGGTGTGCCCCTGAAGATTCCGCGTGAAATCACCCGGGACACGGTGCTGGATCTCATCAAGCGGGACAAGAAGGCCGTTGACAAATGGCCCAAATTTGTGTTGATTAGTCGGTTCGGTCAGGTGCACCAGGTCAATGGGCAGTGGGCCGTGGACGTGAAACAGGAAATGGTAAACAAGGTATTGGACAGTCTTTATTAAACCAGAAGAATTAAACAGACAAAGGGTCAGACATGTACAGAGAACAGATCAAGGTATTGGATTGCACAATCAGGGACGGCGGATTGGTCAATGACCACTTTTTCGATGACGACTTTGTACGTGCTCTGTATGCGGCTCTGACAAAGGCTGGCGTGGACTATATGGAATTCGGCTATCGCTGCAGCAAAGAACTGTTTTCACCTGAGAAATTCGGTGCGTGGAAATACTGTGACGACGAAAAGATCGCTGAAGTGATTGACGGTATTGAGTCCAACATGAAGATCAGCATCATGGCCGATGCCCACCGCATTCAGGAGCAGACCTTCAAACCCGTGGACGAAACCCCCATTGACATGGTGCGTGTGGCCACCTATGTCAAGGACGTGGACAAGGCCATCAGCCTGACCCATCAACTGCACGATCTGGGTTACGAAACCACGGTCAATATCATGGCCATCTCCAAGGAGAGTGAGTTTGATCTGGTGGAATGTCTCAAGCAGCTTGCCACGTCCCCCACAGGCACCGTGTATGTGGTCGACAGTTTTGGTGCCCTGTATTCCGAGCAGATTGAATACTATGTCAAGCTCTACCAGCAGTACCTGCCAGGCAAAGAGATCGGTATTCACTGCCACAACAACCAGCAGCTTGCATTCGGCAACACCATTGAAGCCATTATCCACAATGCCAACTACCTGGACGCCTCTCTGTACGGTATTGGGCGCGGTGCAGGCAACTGCTGCCTCGAACTGCTCATGGGTTTCCTGAAGAATCCCAAATACAAGCTGACACCAGTGCTCAAGGTCCTGCAGGACTACATGATTGACATGCGAGAAAAACTGGAATGGGGCTACCTCATCCCGGACATGATCACAGGCAACCTCAACGAACACCCCAGGCATGCCATTGGACGCCGGGCCGGTACTGACAGAGACAAGTTCGCTGAATTCTACGAAGAAATGATCAAGGATGTGTAGGTGAGCACTCGGCTATTGGCTATTGGCTACTTAAAGCAGATCACAGCATAATCGAGATTTTCAGGGCATGTTCGCGAGGACATGCCCTTTTTTGGTTGGCTCTTCAGAAGGAGCCCATGATAGAGATCTTCCAGATTCATCCGGGACAAACGTGTCACAACGGAATCCTGACAGGAAAATGGGGCTGTTTCAATGGGATAGAGTCCTGTGTCATGGCGGCCCCAGGTTCACAGCTCATTGAATAAACCAGGTTTTGCAGGGTGCAACCGTGAACGGTGAACCTTTTTTAACCGTGAACCGCACTTTTGCCCACCTGGCTAAAGTGTTTCGAAGAAGGTGCAAAAATCGATCTGAATGGCCTTGCTGTAGAACAACTGATTTTGGTATCATTGGCAGAGCACAGGGAAGTGGCCGTTAACATACGAAAATAGAAAACAACCGGTCACTTTACACCTTTTGAGGAGGCGTTGGTTTTAACCAGATTGTGCCTGTAATCATCACTCTGATCGTTTTTTGAAGGAGGCCTGCCATGTCGAAGAACTCGCTGAAACTTTTTCTCTTGAGTCTGATTTTACTGATTCCAGTCAACCCGGCCAATGCCTTTGATGCCTTGACTGATCCCAGTCTTGTGGCGTGGTGGGGATTTGATGAGGGCACAGGCACTCTGGCAGTTGATGGATCCGGCAATGGAAATGATGGCACGATTAATGGGGCTGCAGCCTGGGTGCCGGGAGTCCATGGCCAGGCCCTGTCATTCCACGGGGGCGACGCCTTTGTGAGTACAGAGTTCAGCCTGCTCAACGGCCTGGACGCATTTACCCTGGCCGGATGGGTCAGCGCAGACAATACCAGCAGCTATGCCAGCCTTTTTGGCCAGAATGATTTAATAGAGTTTGGATTCACCTCGGAAAACGGCGGCGGTGTTGGGACATGGATGGCAGGTAACAACTGGGTGTATCTGGGCGCGGACTATCCTTTTTCGTATCCATCCTGGCATCATCTGGCCATAACAGGAGATGCCACAAGGGTTGTGATCTACATTGACGGCCAGGAACAGGCAAGCGATGAAGCAGGCATGACCAGTGGGACATCAGGTTTCTTATTCAGCATCGGTGCGAATGTATTTAATACAACCGGGGATCCCGTCCAAGGTGAAATAGATGATGTCTGGGTGTACAGCCGCGCCCTGTCGCAACAAGAAATCAAGTCGCTGATGCAGGGTGCTGTGGGACCGGAGCTCGCCTCAGCCCCTGATCCTGCGAATGAGGCCATTGATGTGTCCCGTGACCCGGTTCTGAGTTGGAAGCCGGGCGAGTTTGCCGATACGCATCATGTGTACCTCGGGTCGAGCGCTGAAGACGTCAATAGTGCGACTGTACCCACCGGCTCGGGCCTGGACGCCAATTCGTTTGCGCCTGGACGTCTTGAGTTTGGAAAGACCTATTACTGGCGTGTGGACGAAGTCAACGGCACACCGGACAGGACCGTGTTCAAGGGCCATATCTGGAGTTTTACGGCTGAGCCCTATTCGGTCATGGTGCCGGTGGACATCAACAAGGCCACAGCTTCAAGTGTGGCCAAACAGAATACCCCGGACATGACCATCAATGGCTCTGGCCTGAATGGCATGGCGCATTCAACAGCACCTGACGCCATGTGGATCAGTGCGTCGCCTGATCCGAATCCCTGGCTGATGTACGAGTTCGACCAGATCGAGAAGATCGATCAGATGTGGGTCTGGAACTCAAACCACACCTCTGAATCCTTCATTGGCTGGGGTGTCAAGGATGTGAACATTGAGTACTCCAAGGATGGCATTGACTGGGCAGCCCTGGGCCTACCCACGCAATTCGATCGAGGCCCGGGCCTGGCCGGGTATGATACACCCCAGGTGATTGACTTCGGCCTGGTTCAGGCCAAATTCGTGAGGCTTGACATTCAGAGCAGTTGGGGCGGTCTGCTCCCTCAATACGGCCTGGCTGAAGTGCAGTTCTACGCTGTCCCTGTCCGTGCACGCACACCTCACCCTGCCTCTGGTTCAGGTGATGTGCTTCCGAGTTCCGCAGTGTCGTGGCGTGCGGGCCGTGAAGCGAGCCAACACACCATTTACATGAGTACTGATGCAAATGCCGTGACCGAGGGTGTGGCTCAGTCTGCTTCATTCGCTGCAAACCGCGTGACTCTGAGTTCGTTTGGTCTTCAGATGAATCAGACCTATTACTGGCGTGTGGATGAAGTCAACGAGGCAGAGGACCCGGCCATATGGGCAGGTCCTGTGTGGAGTCTGAGTACATCCGCGTCAGTGATCATCGATGATTTCGAGAGCTACAACAACTTCAGTCCGGACCGCCCGTTCCAGACATGGCTTGATGGATTTGGCTATTCAGCAGATGAGTTTTTCTCTGTGGCATATCCTGGCAATGGGACCGGGGCCGGCATAGGCCACGATATCTGGGGGCCTGGCAGCCCTTACTTTGAGGGAAACCTCATGGAAAGAGCCAGTACCCTGCCTGGCAGTGGTCAGTCTTTACCGTTTTACTACATCAACACAGGCGGCGTGTCGTCCGAGACTGAACGCGTGTTTACCGTGCCGCAAGACTGGACCCTGGGCGGTGCCCAAACCCTGTCAATCGCCTTCCGTGGCCAGGCTGGCAACACAGGCACATTCTATGTCAAAATCAACAACACCAAGATCCCATATCCTCATGATCCGGCCAACATGGCACATGGAGTCTGGCAGGCCTGGAATATTGACCTGTCCTCTGTGAATACAAACCTTGAGAGTATCACAAGGTTCGCGATGGGTGTGGATGGCAGTGGTGCTGCAGGTATGCTCCTGATTGATGACATCACATTGCATGCTGAGGCCGGTGAAGTCCTCACTCCCGTAGACCCGGCTGGCAACGGCCTGGTCGCTCTGTACACCTTTGAAGATAATTTCAATGATAGCTCGGGCCATGGTCACAATTGCACGGTGGTAGGAACTGGCGGGACTGCAATCGTTCAAGATGCGACCAGAGGTCAGGTGTTGAGTCTCCCGGGCGGTGACGACCAGTATGTAGAGATCGGCGCTGTGGGCATCAGCGGCACCATGCCAAGAACCATTGCCTGCTGGGCCAAGGCGGCCAATACGAACATTCCGGATTGGACTCTGATCTTCGGGTTTACAGGAAAGACTGTGGAAGACGGCAGTGGCGGCAGCGGAAGTCACTTTAATCTCGGAAGCCTGGGTGGCCCCGGAGGCATTGGAGCCCACACCTGGGATTGGGAAGAAACCATGGTCTCTGACCAGGAAGGTCTGAACTGGCACCACTATGCCATGACCTACGACGGCACCACGGTTGCCTACTTCCTTGACGGCATGGCCATGGACAGTGATCCAGGCAAGTCTAATGTGCAGGACCTTTCTGCGTCCGGAGACCGTGTCCATATTGGCAGCCGTGTCACGCAGACCAGTTCTTTCCCAGGCAATGTGGATGATGCTGTGATTTACAGCCGAGCGCTCTCTGCAGAAGAAATTCTCTGGCTTTCTGGCGCAAGAGCACCGATTGACAAACCATTCTAATCAGGAGCAGGTCTTGATTTGGAATCATGATTGAGTACAGATTGAGCGGCCCTGGCACATCCAGGACCGCTTTTTTTTGCTGGTTTGCAAAGCGGAAACTGGAGGGTATACTCTTGGACCTAAACCTTAAAACTTAAAACCTAAAACTTAAAACTTAAAACCTAAAACTTAAAACTTAAAACTCGCCAAGGGGTGTTATATGAAACGACTGCTCATCATGAGCCTGCTGGCCCTGTTGGTCTGTTCCTGCACTGAAACTCCTGCCGAGCAGGGTCCGGCCGTGTATGGGTACCGTATTGTCAACACGTATCCCCATCAGACCTCGTCCTTCACGCAGGGGCTTGCTTTTGACAACAACCAGCTCTACGAGGGCACCGGAGAATATGGCTACTCCCACATCTTTAAAATCGACCTCACGACAGGACGCGTCCTAAAACGCTGCTGTTCCCTGCCGAACAAACAATGGGGCGAGGGCATCACCATCCTGAACAACCGCCTGTACCAGCTGACCTGGAAATCCAGGATCGGTTATGTGTATGACCTGGACACCTTTAATGTCCTGCGCACCTTTAAATATCCCTCACAGGGCTGGGGCCTCACACACAATGGCACCCACCTGATTATGAGTGACGGCAGTGCCGCCCTGACCTTCCTGGACCCCAACACGCTGAAGCCCGTGCGCACCCTCAATGTGCTGAATGGCCAAAAACCCATGACAAACCTCAACGAATTGGAATATGTCCAGGGCCGAATCTATGCCAATATCTGGCTCACAGAACAGATTGCCATCATTGATCCTGAAACCGGTCAGGTCGAGGCAATCATTGACTTCACGGGCCTGCAAGACCGCCACCCCCAGGGTGATGTGCTCAACGGCATTGCCTACAATGAAAAAACGGACAAGCTATACATCACGGGCAAAAGGTGGTCCGAACTCTATGAGATCGAATTGGTGAAACAATAGCGGTCAGCCCCAAGTTGTGAGATTACCGAACACTTTGTAACACTTTAGCCATATGAAGCCAAAGTGTTGGTTCACGGTTGAATGGTTCACCGTTCACGTCCACCAAGGTACCCCTGGCCGGGGTTTTGGGCTGACAAAGTTGGCTTGTTGGACGAACTGTGAACCGTGAACCTGGAACCGTGAACCGCTTTGGCAAAGTGCTTCACTTGGCTAGAGTATTACATCGCTTTTTTCTTTTCTCTAGCATTTCCTCGTCATTTGACTATCATGACCCCATTGCGAAAATGAGAACAAAACCTTGTTTCAAGGAGACCAATCGTGTCTAAGGTATTGATTATTGGCGCAGGCGGTGTGAGTAATGTGGTGGTCCAGAAGTGCTGTCAGGTACCCGACGTATTTGAAGACATTGTGCTGGCCAGCAGAACCCTGTCCAAATGCGACCAGATCGCGGCCTCGCTGAATCGACCCATCACCACAGCCCAGGTGGATGCGGACGATCCTGATCAAGTGGCAGCCCTGATCAGAAAGCACAAACCGGACCTGGTGATCAACGTGGCCCTGCCCTACCAGGACCTGCCCATCATGGACGCCTGCCTGGAAACGGGTGTGGATTACCTGGACACTGCCAATTACGAACCCATTGACGTGGCCAAATTCGAATACTCGTGGCAGTGGGCATACCAGGATCGCTACAAGACCAAAGGCATCATGGCCCTGCTGGGCAGCGGCTTTGATCCGGGTGTGACCAATGTGTTCTGTGCCTACGCTCAGAAGCACCTGTTCGACGAGATCCACACCATCGACATTGTGGACTGCAATGCCGGCGATCACGGCCACCCCTTTGCCACGAACTTCAATCCGGAGATCAACATCCGCGAGATCACGCAGAAGGGCAAGTACTGGGAAGCAGGTAAATGGATCGAGATCGAGCCCATGAGCATCTCCAAGGATATCGACTATCCGGAGGTCGGGCCCAAGCGGTCCTACCTGCTCTATCACGAAGAGCTCGAGTCCCTCGTGAAGTTTGTCAAGGGCCTCAAACGCATCCGCTTCTGGATGACCTTTGGCGAGGCCTACATCAATCACCTGCAGGTGCTCCAGAACGTGGGCATGACCAGTATCGAACCCGTGGAATACGAGGGCCACAAGATCGTGCCCCTGCAGTTCCTCAAGGCCGTGCTGCCTGACCCCGGCTCTCTGGGTGTCAACTACAAGGGCAAGACCTCCATTGGCTGCATCTTCGAGGGCGTCAAGGATGGCCAACCCAAGAAGCAGATGATCTACAATGTGTGTGACCATGCTGCCTGCTTCAAGGAAGTCAAGGCCCAGGCCGTGTCCTACACCACGGGCGTGCCTGCCATGATCGGTGCCAAGATGCTCCTCACCGGCCAGTGGCAGGGTAAAGGCGTGTTCAACATGGAACAGTTCGATCCTGATCCCTTCATGGAGGCCTTGAATCAGTACGGCCTGCCGTGGAAGATCATCGATCTTCCGTAGGACAGTCGGACAGTCAGACCGTCGGACCGTACCACCGAACCAGGAGTACCTGAATTGACCTATGATGTGACACAATTGAATACGCCCTGCTACCTGATTGACCGGGGCCTGCTGCAGAAAAACCTGGATGTGCTCGATCGAGTGCAGCGGGACACGGGGTGCGAAATCCTTCTGGCCCTCAAGGGTTATGCAGCCTGGAGTACATTCGATCAGATCGGCAAGGTCCTGGTAGGCTGCGCAGCGAGTTCCCTGCACGAGGCCAGGCTCAGTGAAGAATTTATGGGCAAGCAGACCCATTTGTGCGCACCT
This sequence comes from Phycisphaerae bacterium, assembly GCA_021736645.1. Taxonomy (GTDB): domain Bacteria; phylum Planctomycetota; class Phycisphaerae; order Sedimentisphaerales; family Anaerobacaceae; genus JAIPFM01. Next base: position 27,446 of record JAIPFM010000068.1, read on the forward strand.
GCATATCGTGACGACGACATGAAGGAATACGTCAAGATCGTGGATCACATCGTCTTCAATTCCGCGAACCAGTGGCAGCAATACAAGACGCAGGTCCAGCAGCAAGTCCGAGACACAGGTCGCCCCATGGCCTGCGGCCTGCGTGTCAATCCCATGCATTCGGAGGTCAAGACTGCCATCTACGACCCCTGCTCACCCGGTTCGCGTCTGGGTATTACGGTGGACGAATTCAAGGCCATCGATCTGGACGGCATCACAGGCCTGCACTTCCACACACTCTGCGAACTCAATTCGGATGCCCTGGCACGCACGCTCAAGGCCGTGGAGGCCCAATTCGGCGAGGTCATTAAACACATGGACTGGGTCAATTTCGGCGGCGGGCACCATGTCACGCGCCCCGATTATGACGTGGACCTGCTCTGCAAACTCATCCAGGACTTTAAACAGACATACAACGTCCAGGTCTATCTTGAACCTGGCGAAGCCATTGCCCTGAACACGGGCTTTCTGATGGCTTCCGTTCTGGACATCGTGCACAATGCCATGGACATCGCCATACTGGACACGTCCGCCTCGGCCCACATGCCCGATGTCATGGAAATGCCGTACCGCCCGGTCATCACCGGTGCCCACCTGCCTGACGTGAAACCCCACACGTATCGTCTGGCCGGCCCCACCTGTCTGGCCGGTGACGTGATAGGCGAC
>JAIPFM010000069.1 GCA_021736645.1 Phycisphaerae bacterium
TTTTCTCAGTGGTCATTACCTTAGATTCCTTCTCTACGCCTACAATGAAGAGAATGGGCGTTTTCGTAACTTCATGACCTATGCACGGCAGTGGACAGAGGAGATCGGGTCCGAAGATGCGCATGGCAGGGCTATCTGGAGCCTTGGTAAAGCCGTGGCTTTTCTCGAAAATGCCGGGCATCTGGCCATGAGTACGACCCTTTTCAACAAGGCACTAAGAGTTGTCGAAAAATTTCAGTCGCCTCGTGCGATTGCCTTTTCCCTGGTGGGAATACATGCCTACCTGGGTAGATTTGCCGGCGATAGCGACGTGCGCAGGATTCGAGACATTCTTGCTGACAGACTTTTTGATCGGTTTAGAAACATCGCAACAGACGATTGGCCCTGGCTTGAAAATGCCTTGAACTATGCCAACGGCAAACTGCCCCATGCCCTGCTGCTGTGCGGGCACTGGACGCAACGCAGCGACATGATTGATATGGGACTCCGGTCTCTCAAGTGGTTGATGACCCTGCAAACCCAAGACGATCACTTTGTGCCCATAGGCAGTCACGGATGGTATAAACAAGGCGGTCCCAGAGCTCGATTTGACCAGCAGCCCATTGAAGCCAATGCCATGATCGAAGCGTGTGTGGAAGCCTTTAACATCACACGCGATAAATTATGGTTGGACAATGCTGTCATGTGTTTCAATTGGTTTCTAGGGCAAAACGACCTCAACCTGCCGCTCTATGACGCCAAGACCGGTGGCTGCCGAGATGGATTGATGGCGGACGGCATCAACCAGAATGAGGGCGCCGAGTCCTCCCTGGCCTGGCTGCTGTCGTTGATGGCAATGCAAAAGCTCTATGCTGACGAGATTCTTAAACAGGTATCGCCCCCAAAAACTCAAATACATGAGGATAAGACATGCATGTCGCAATGCTCTCACCCATTGCCTGGCGAACGCCACCTCGTCACTATGGCCCCTGGGAAAACATAGCATCACTCTTGACCGAAGGACTGGTAGAGCGGGGTCATGAGGTCACCCTGTTTGCGACCGCAGACTCTCAAACCAAGGGTACATTGCGTGCCGTTTGCCCACGGGGGTATGAGGAGGATCATTCTCTCAACCCCAAAGTGTGGGAGTGTCTGCACATTTCAGAACTCTTTGAGGATGCGCAGGCGTACGACATCATCCATAACCAGTTTGATTTTCTGCCACTGACCTATACGGGCCTGATCACCACCCCGGTGGTGACCACCATTCACGGCTTTTCATCGCCCGGGATCCTGCCGGTCTACAGGAAATACAACGGAAAGGTGTCCTATGTTTCCATCAGCAATGCAGACCGGTCACCGGATCTTGAGTATCTCAGAACCATCTATCACGGTATTGACATCAGGCAATTTGATTTTCAGCCCGCTCCGGACGATACCCTGCTTTTCTTCGGGCGCATTCACAATGACAAGGGTGCGAGAGAAGCGATTGAAATCGCCAGGGCCTGCCACAAAAGGTTGATATTGGCCGGCATCATCCAGGACCGGGATTACTATGACCAATATATCGGCCCTTGCATTGATAACGATAATGTGATTTATGTGGGCAGTGTTGGACCTGTTGAGCGTAGCCAATTGCTCGGTAAAGCCTGCGGGCTGTTGCACCCCATACAGTTCGATGAGCCTTTTGGTCTGTCCGTGATCGAATCCATGGCCTGCGGTACGCCCGTGATTGCCTTTGACAGGGGCAGCATGCCGGAGCTTATTGAAAACGGGAAAAATGGTTTTTTGGTCAGCCATGTGGATGAAGCCATTGAGTCCGTAGCACGTATTAAAGAAATTGATCGAGCCGCCTGTCGTCGTCATGTTGAACAATATTTTACCGTGGATCACATGGTGGATGAATATATAAAGGCCTATGATATGATTCTGCAGGGCTGTCACCTATGAAAACACATCCTCCAATCATCACACGTTTTAAGCATAATCCCATACTGACAAGCAAGGATGTCCCCTATCCAGTTGCGACCGTTCACAATGCAGGGATCGTCAAGCACAACGGCCTTTACATCATGCTTTTCAGGTCGCATTTGCACAATGGACGTTCCATCATTGGCCGGGCAGACAGCCAGGATGGATTTTCATTCACCGTGCATCCCAAACCCTTTCTGGTCCCATCCACGGACCGGTTCTTTGGCGAATATGAGGCCTTTGGCATTGAAGATGTAAGGATTTCCCTGGTAGACAATGACTATCTGCTGACCTACAGTGCCTATTCTCAACATGGCGTTCGTATTGCCTTGGCACGCACCAAAGATTTTGAGACCGTAGAACGTATTGCAATGATCACACAGGCCGACCTTCGCAATGTGGTCATTTTTCCTGAAAAGTTCGGTGGTCGATATGTGCGCCTGGACCGGCCACATTCTGAAATATCACCCTGGTCGATCTGGATGTCTTATTCTCCTGACCTTATCTATTGGGGTGATTCCCACGTGATTATGAAGCCTGTGCCCTATCACTGGGATGAGATGAAAATTGGACCTGGCGCCACGCCCTTTAGAACGGACAAGGGCTGGCTTCATATTTATCATGGCGTTTTCAAGACGATGTCGGGCACCGTGTATCGACTCGGCGTGGCCCTGCATGCTCTGGACGACCCGGCCCACATCATCGGCGTTTCCGATCAGTGGATCTTGCAGCCTGAAGACGCTTGGGAAATCACCGGCTATGTGCCGAATGTTGTCTTTACCTGCGGCGCTGTGCCGGAAGACGACGGGACCGTAAAAATATATTGGGGCGGTGCAGACACGGTCATGTGTGCTGGGTCGGCCGTGATCGATGAATTGGTGGATCTTTGCCTGTCAGATCCCAGGTCGCCGCTTTAAATGACCAGTACCGGGTGACGGCCGGCCGGGAAGACATCGCAAAGACAGACTGAAATTACAGTCCGCCGCAAACCCGCCGTAGACCGACGTTCTATGCAGCGTATAAAACATCTACCGACACAAAGGATACCATGCCATGCGCTCTAAAAAGCACCCAAGCCTAAATGTTAAAAGAAATGAAAATAAGATCATAGGGGATCCATCTCGTGTCATCACCTGTCTCCATATGCCGGGTGAAAGGGGACGCGTTCATAGAATAATTCAGAGGATCTTAAACCTGCCTGACATGGCAGCCCAAAAGTTGCTGTCTCAGACCATGACCAGCTTCTCCGGTCGACACAAAAACCTCGGACATGTTTTTGAGCGACACCTAAATGAGGTGAAGGGGCATATTCCTCGGGATGTAAAACTCAGTCATGTTCAAAGGGCTCTGATTGGTGCGTACTTCACAAAAGAGTATGCCATTGAATCTGCCGCACTTTTTAACCCGTCCATTGTACCCCATCCGGATCAGAGTGGTCTGAATAAAGGCAGCTTACGTTTTGTCATGAGCCTGCGAGCCACGGGTGAAGGCCACATTTCATCCATTGTCTTTCGAAGTGGTGTTCTCGACCGGCACAATGCATTCCATTTTGATACGAATAGTGATTTTGTGGAAACCCCTGATCTCATATCAGACCGCATATATAATCGCAGTCTTTTTCAGCGTAAGCTTAACGAGATGTGGGCCGGTAATGAAGTGACTGACTACGTTTTCAGTCAGATGGCTGAAGAGTTCACCTATAACGAGCTAATGAAGACAATGGGAACACTCTATGTAGAGCCACAATTTTCTAAAACGTTTCAAGATAAAACCTTTGAGATCATATGCTGGCTGGCAGATTCAAATTACGAAGTTTGCTTCCACCCAGACCACCACATATCTGAACGTGTGATCTTTCCTGTTTCAAGAAACGAAAGCCGGGGCATTGAAGATGCCCGTTTCGTGCAGTTTCTCAATGACCGCGATGAGCCGATTTATTATGCAACCTATACGGCCTATAACGGCGTTACGATTTTGCCACAGTTAATTGAGACAAAGGATTTTGTGAAGTTCAATGTGTTAACGCTCAATGGCAAAGCCATTCAAAACAAGGGCATGGCACTCTTTCCACGTAAAATTGGTGGTCACTATGTCATGCTCTCTCGTCAGGATGGTGAAAACATTCATATCATGTTCTCAGACAACCTCCATTTCTGGCAGGAGTCAAAGATCATTCAGGAGCCAAAGTCTCCTTGGGAATTCATCCAGATCGGCAACTGCGGCTCCCCCCTGGAGACTGATAAGGGTTGGCTTGTGCTCACCCACGGCGTGGGACCCATGCGTCAATACTGCATCGGCGCGATACTGCTGGATCTTGATAATCCGTCAAGAATTATCGCACACCTGGATGAGCCGTTGCTTGCTCCGCTTGAAAACGAACGCGAGGGGTATGTGCCCAATGTCGTCTATTCCTGCGGCGCGATCATCCACAACAAAGAACTGGTCATCCCCTATGCCATGTCTGATAGTAACTCTGGCACTGCAACCGTTGGCGTTAGAGAATTGATTGGCTGCATGCATTCAGTCGCTTAGGACGCATCCTTCGTGAGTTGGAGAATTCAAGATACTTGTGAACGGGCAAAATGAGCAGGCAAGATAATGATAATGAACCAGGAGTTTAACATGGCCCAAATGACTCACAGGTCTCTTTGGTGTATGGTCGCCTGCTTCATTTCCCTGGGAGGTTGTGTTCATGATGCGGGCAAAGACCACGTCACGGAAACAAGGCCTGATGATTTTACAGGCGACAGTGTTTTACTCGGTCACGATGCAGATTCTCAGGCACTACGAATCCAGGCATTGAAAGCCTATAAAGCCGGTCTTGCAGCCGCGATGCAGGAGCCGATATCCAATGTGGGTGACGCATGGCTGCTTCAAGAGATAAACAGACTGGCCCCAGATCAGGCCCTGCAACATCGCATAAACAATACTGTGGAAAGCAATATGCTTGATCCTTTCCTGAAGTTAATCGACCCGTGTGCACCATGCGTTGAACTCGCAGCAAAACCAGGCGATGGGCTGAATCGATTTTACAACTATATGCTTGCCCCCTTTGGAACACCGAGAGAACAGGCGTTATCGCTCATCCATGATTTTGTGGCCATCAATTCATCCGGATATATTTTGACACACCAGTTCCTGCTGCTGCAGTGGGCCGAGCAAATTGGATTCGAACTTCCTGAAAACCTGGTCATTAAGAAACAGGACTTCCTTGAACGCATTCTTCAGGAGCAGTTAAAGAACCTGTCCTTTTCAGATCTTTATACTGAGAGAGCAGCCATCTTGTTACATTTTGGGAACCAGGACCCTTCAAACGCCGCGAACTGGGTCCAGACGATTGTCGATGCTCAATTGGAGGACGGCAATTGGGGCATCTATTTCGAAACAATCACCTTCGACGGTGAGTCAATCTCAGGCGAACTCGGTGTTTCCCATATCAATGCTCTGGCGTTACTGTCCTTGCGTACCTATCTGGATAGGTATTAATTTGTTCCGGCGGCTCTGCTGATTTTATCATGATGGCGTTTTGGCGCGAGGGAACCTGCCATGACTCTGGGAACCTTATCAACACAGTGGCATGAACGCTATCCTGGCTCTCCAAAAACACATGCCATTGCCATTTAATGAACAATCCCTATAATGGCGTGCATTGATAACCTGACTCAAGGAGATTATCCATGAATGCCAATTCAAAAACAACCTCGCAAACCGTGACCCGCAGACGCTTTCTGGCAGGGGCAGGCGCTGCCGCCTTTGCATTTTCCATTGTAAAACCCGGGGCCGTGCGAGGCACTGAGGCCAACAGCAAGATCCAGGTTGGATGCATTGGATTGGGCGGGCGCGGCAGTATGATTGCCGGCATGGTTCAAAGGCACGGCGGATACAGAATCGCAGCCGTGGCAGATTACTTTCCGCAGGTCGTGAATGCTGCAGGCGACACGCATCAGGTGCCAAAGAATCGACGCTACAGCGGCCTGTCCGGTTGTCAGAAACTAATCAACGACGGTGTGGATGCCGTGTTTCTGGAAACCCCGCCCTACTGCTTTCCGGATCACGTAGAGGCCGCTGTCAGGGCGGGCTGTCACGTGTACATGGCCAAACCGGTGGCCTGTGACGTTCCAGGCTGTTTAAAGGTCCTGCAAATGGCACGTGAGGCCCAGACCAAACATAAAGTTTTTCTCGTGGATTTTCAGACACGCACGGACCCCTACTTTATCGAAGGCATCAAACAGGTGCATGACGGATTGATCGGCCCCGTCGGCATGATCAGTTCGGAGTACAATGACGAGAGCTTTGCTGATCCTCCCTTGACAGCCAATGTCGAGAGCCGCCTGCAGCACCTGGTCTGGGTCAATGACACGGACCTGGGCGCCAGCTACCTGGTCAACGCAGGGATCCACGCCATTGACGTGGCCCTGTGGATCGCCCAGGCCGTACCCGTGAGTGCTGTGGGCAGTTCGCGGATTGTACGCAGGGACCCGCATGGAGACTCCCACGATGTGTACTCCCTGACCTATGAGTTTGCCAACGGCATGATCCTGAACCATCGCGGCGAGCATCTGAAAAACTTCCATGAGTTTCGTTCCGACTGTTTTGCCCAGGGCCCTGACGGGTACCTGGAGACCGGCTACACCAGCCGAGTGCGCAGCCTGGCCAACAGCGGCGGGTACAGAGGCGGCACCGTGGAGAACCTGTACAGAGCTGGCGCAGAACGGAACATCGGCACCTTCCACAAGTCGGTGATCGCCGGTCGGTGTGACAATCCCACGGTGGAGCCCAGCGTCAATGCAGCCCTGGCCACGATCCTGGGACGGGAAGCCGCAGCCAGAAGAACCAAACTTACCTGGGAGGCACTCCTCAGAGAAAACAAGCGTCTCGAACCGGATCTGAGCGGACTCAAAGCATAGGCGTTCCAATCTGTCATCCGGACATTCCGTGTCGCACAGTGAGTAACAGGACTTTTGCAAAAAGCCTTGTAGTGTGCAGTTTTCAGAAAAAGGCGTTTTTTATACTGTATACTGCCTACGGAAAACTGAAAACTTGAAGTTTGCTAAACTTCAGTGAGTCATTTACAGCGCAACTGTGACACTCTTGCCGGCATAGACACCGACCGGCAACTCCACCACAATCTCAGTCTGGCGCTTTTGCGTGTCCGGCAGGGTGACGAAACCCTCCCCCGCGGCGTCATAGGCACCGGACACTGTCACTCTCAGGCGCCTCAATGTCCTGGATGGATCTGACACGGACAGGGACTCAATCTGACTGCCTTTCATTTTGATCATGACCATGCCCGGGCTGTCCAAGGTGACCGTGGTGTCATTCGGCACCGCAAGGGTCCCTGCCCTGTAAAAGACCATCTGACTGAGTCCGAGCTTCAAATGGGTGACTGCCTGACACTCAGACGTGTTGGAAAGCACCCTAATGTGCCGCTGTGAGAGACTGGTTTCTTCTAATTCTCGCTGAGTGACATTCGGAACCACCATGTACTGATAAGAGGCATGATCCGGGCGATCGCCATGGTTCAACCAAATCGTAAAGACTTGTTCGGTCACAAGTCTGTCAGAGACATGTTTCTCATCTGTAATGTCCGACCATCGCCCTTGCTGCCTCTGATTCGACACGTGAACCCTGGTTGGGTCCGGAAACAGGTAGCCAATCCCATCCTGATGGACCCATGTCACATGTTCCAGTTCATGGCTGCCTTCTGACAGTGTTTCAATGTGGCCATTCCGAGACACCGTGACTTCGCTTCGCATCAAGACCTGATTCAGGGTCGTGGCCACAGGCAGTTTCCGGGCGGCATGGATGTCCGCCCCAAGACACACGTACTCTTTGTCAAAGAAGAACCAGGCCTTTTTTGTCTCGACAAAGTCATGGGGGCTTTTGAAATCGAACCCCACGGCACCATAGAGATCATCGGTCACAGCCCCGACAAAATCCGTGAGCCCGGCCTTCTGAATTTCAGTAGGTGGATGTAATTTCGGTTTTTGGACAATGGTCGTGCCTGATATCTTTTGCCAGTCGTAGACCGGCCAGATGTTGTGGTATTCATCACCCCTGAGCTGGATATAATTGGTGCCGTCTGCCCTGTGGTGTGTTGGTTTCCCAGGGCCATTATACGGCTCTTCCATATTCCGGTTTCGTGTGGAAAACATTCGCACGGTGGTGTAAAAGTCGGGGCGTTGAAACACAAAGTGTTCGGTCTGCCAGAAGAATTTGGCAAATGACTGCGAGGGTTTGGCTTGCCCCTTTCTTAATTGGATAATGTGCTCCAACTCCTGCTTTCGATACTCAGTACTCTGCAACAGGCGCTCGATCTCGAGGGTGCTGCGTGGTGCAAATGTGGCTTTTTGTGTAATGCTCCTGTTTTTGACACTGATATCCGGATAAATTCCGTACACCTGTTGTTTGAAGATACCGTCCAGGTAATAGTCAATCAGGTGATTTATCTTCTCCACGGAAAAGGCATAGTCTGTTTTTGCCACGTAATAAGACCACTCGCCAAATGCATTGGCATATTTGGTATACCCATAGGATGTGGTATTGTTGACCCGGTCTGTTCTGTGATGAAAGCTGAAGTCATGCTGCATGCCGCGACGGCCTGTGTTGAATTTCACCTCCCCCTCGATGAGGTCAATGATTTTTGCATACTGTGCTTTGTCTCCCTTAAAGAGTAGATTCTTTGCCAGGATACCCGCTATCACGATCCTGTCGCCACTGGGTCGAGCCCCGGAGGCATTCATGTGGGCCCTGCCAATAATGGGCTGCCCCTTTTCAACCAGGTCCTCGGGCAGTTCATCGCCGATAAGCAGCATCAAGTCCACCAAGTTTGACGGTGTGGATATTTGATTGTTGTGCCAGTTGTCCCCAAAATAATCATGATCCACCCAATGCCTGTATCCCAATGTGATGATGTCCTTGAGCTTTTCACTTTTGTAAAATTTCGACGTGCTGCTTTGATAGGCCTTGGCCAGAGTCACCAGATTGGACGTGTGCCTCCGCTGAGGGAACCCGGCAGTCCGGCTCAGATCCCCATAGTTGATACCGGCAAAACTCCCGTCCTCATTCATCCTGTTCACGAGGGTGTCTACTTGGCCATCCTCAATTCCGGATGTCATGAGCTCTGCGATGACCCTGTGTTTGACCACGGTGAAATCATCTGCACTGGCACACATGGAAAGGGTTAGACAAACAAGGCAGACTGCGACGCGTATGCGGCTCATTGATTTCATGTGTTGGACTCTCAGTTAACTGTCTTCTCTGTTCAGGGTCTGTGGACGGATCCACCGGGGCGGCGCATGCGTTCATGGTAAAGGCCATCATGATGCCGCCAGACACCAGTCTCATGGCATGGTTCCCCATGACACGACTGCTACTTCTCATACGCCATGACCTCGACCAGGTGACGCCCTGTATTGGCCGAGTTGTGTGTCTGGGTGATGCGTATGTACCTTGCTTTGCGTGGCTCGAAAAGACAGGTGTAACCCTGGGCCGTGGAGGGGTCGCTGTTGTCCCGCCGGTCCGCGGCCAGGTCCCAGGTGTCACCGTCCAGCGAGGTCTCCACGGTGAAGCCGTAATACCGCGCGTCCCCGTAGTAGCAGACCACAATGACACGACCGACCACCAGGGCCTCTTCCAGATCCACCTGCCACCAGGCCGGGCCCGGCTGCTGCGTGACATCCGTGGCCCAGTACTGGTCTGTGTTCCCGGCATAGCCGTCATTGGCCAGACCTGATACACTGGCGGACCAGACGCCTGAACAGCTGGTTGGTTTGTCCGTGGTAAGACTCAATGACTCCGGCTGGAATGCATTGCCGTAGGTCTTCCACAATTTCTTTGCCTGTGCCAGGCTGTCCCCTGTGGGCTCGGATTGATACGTTTCTTTTGCATCAGACCAGTCCACCATCCATGGCCTTAATTCACGCTGGAACGTGGCTTCGTCAAAGGGCTTGTCAGCCTTCAAGGCCTGACCGATCTCATCCAGATACCGTTTCCAGCGTGCATGATAATACCCGCTGATCAGGCCAGACCATTCTTTGCGTGCATAATCGTCAATCGCTGGACCAGTGCCCCACAGTGTCAACACGCGCCTGGCATTCCATTCAAGCATGGATTTTTCCTGGGGCGTCGTGCCCCAACGCTTGGCGTCCTCCAGGGTCTTGCCCAGCAGGAATTCTCCGCGTGTGGCCAACAGTGTGTCCAAATCAAGCATGAGCCGAAGATAGGCGTCCGAGGCCTTGCGAAAGGCCTGCGTATCCTTGGCATGGTACGCCTCAACAACCCTGCGATGTAACACCGCAGCATGGTTCGACAGGACCTGACGGCCCACATTCACCAGGTCGAATCTGTAGGCATCGACCTGTCCCAGGTCAGCGGAGGCCTTGAGCAGGTGTTCCCATGCGCTGGCCAGTCGGGCGTTACTGTAGGGCACACCAGGTGCAGGCCCCAGTGTGGGCGCATGATCGATTACGGATCGGGTCCTGTTCGATCCGGAATAGACCCCCTGCAGCAGAATCGACCAGGCTTTTGCCGCATCGGCATTCGGTTGACCGTATCGGTAACCCGCGTATCTCGTGATCCACTGATCCAGTGACACAGGCTCATGACGCCATGCCATGTCGAACATCAGATCATGGGTCACAGGGTTGTAGCCAAGCCCTTCATTGACAAATCCCAGTCCCACGAGTTTGCCTCGGTCCGGATGCTGCGTCGCAGCCATCAGCCCCGTGTTGTTCCTGTCCAGTGCCCCGCCGAGAAACACGGTATTGCCGTAGTTCTGTACGTTGCACCACACCCAGGGCTTACCGTAGAATGCCTGGGTGCGGCTCCACTGGGGGCGATCCTCGCAGGCCAGATCGAGACAGAGCATCCGCTCATCTGACACGGCACCCAGAAACGCCTCAATACGCGGCTGCGTCCAGAAGGCCTGCTGATTCAGAAAGATCCAGGTCTGCAGGACCCACACGGCATCCGGATCACTTTTGGCCATGCCGTGATAGATGGCCTGACTCATGTTCTTGAGATACGGGAGGTCACCTTTGGGCGGCAGCATCTCGATGAACGTATCGGCAGCATACAGATGCGATGTGCCGAATCGTTTGGTCTGCTCTTCCATGAATAGATCGGCCACGGTCTGGAACAGGGGATCCAGCGGATCGAGCAGATGCGTGGTCCATTCAATCCATTGAATGGTGTGCAGGTTCGCCTCCGGATACTTTTCCCTGAGTGCGCCCGGCACGTGCCCTGTAAAGCCCTGCTGGATCGGAGTCATACCGAGCTCTCGCTCGCGCGTGAGGATCTGCTGCCCCAGGGCTTCGTGCTGTAAAATCCAGGTCTGCGGCAGAGGCCCTCCCCAGCCGTCCAGGCAGCCCATCCACCCGAACGGCAGGTACGGAGGCCCGGCCAGGAATTCAGTGACCGCATCATCGCCCAGGCCCAGACGCCGGCACACGGCCTGCCACGCGGCCTCCTGGCCGGTCACAGAGAGCGGCGCATTGATGCCGTTCATGGCCATGTAGTCAATCAGCCTCTCCCACTGGGCCCAGTCCCACCATGGCAGTGAATACCCGAAGCAGCAGTAGTTGAGAAAATAGCGGTGCCTGGCCCAACTGACCTGTCTGACCCTGCCTGTGACTTCCGGGAGTTTTGCCGGCAGGTTCAGGTTGCTGCCGCGTAAAGATACACTGCAGTGACAGTATTCCTTCAGATACCAGTGCAGTCCCATGGCCATGGACACACCATTGTTGCCGCGAATGACCACCTTGCTGCCGCGCATGGCGAGTTCGAACACGTCCTGTTCATTGTCGCGTGGGATGTGTTCGAACACAAAACTGCCTGTGCGTTCGGGCAGAAGTCGACGGACCAACCCCTGGGCGGCCTCCACTGAGGCGTGTGTCACAGGGGCCTGCATCGCGGTATTTGCCCCCAAAGTGACATCTGACGGCAAGGCCAAAAAGACCACGCAGAATGCCATGCACCGTGACAGGCAAAAGGATGAAAGGTTGAGGCTGGCTGATTTTCGTGTGTCGTACATGTCATTTCTCCGCGTCCCTCCCATGCCCTCAAGATCCGCGACAAGGTGGAACTGTCACGACGTGGCTTACTGGCCAGGTGGAGGCATATAGCCGAGTTTTCCCCAGACACCTCTCTGGACGCGGTAGAGATCAGGATTGCCGTGTTCACTCTTCAGGGCCTCCCAATTGCCTTCCTGTTCCGCAATTTTGACGGTGCGCATATCCTTCCACATCCAGTGTTCCACATGACCGTCGGCCATGCCCCAGTTCGTGCCCATACCGTGTCGCGCAGTGGGGTTGTCCCACCACTGTTCTCGATCACGATACACGGTCCAGCTCTCTGTGCTTGTCACGCCTTCATCCAGAAACACGAGTCGCTGACCGGGATTGGGGATACGTGACCGCTTCTTGATGATATGGCCCTCAGATCCGGGAATGGCGTCATACCCGTTCATGGAATCCACAATGCCGTACGTGTTGACTTCTCCGCGCACCCCTGTGGGACACTTGTAGAGATTGATGTTCTTGACGTACTTGAAGAGTGTACCATCGCGCACACCCTGTTCTCGCTCTTGCTCTGTCATGCTGGGATTGAAGTAGAGCCAGCAGGGCTCATTGTGGTTGTGCGCGCCGCGATTGGTACAGCCGTTGATGAGGCGATCGTCATTGTCATCTGCATAGAAAATCCAGCCAAACGTCAACTGCCTGAGGTTGCTCATACAGGAGGCACGCTTGCCCTGCTCCCTGGCACGCTTCAGTGCAGGCATGAGTATCCCCATGAGCACGGCAATGATGGCAATCACCACCAGCAGTTCAATAAGCGTAAATGCCTTGTGTGGAACCTTTCTCATCATAATATCCCTTCACCTTGTCAGGTCATATACACATCAATCAGCCTTGTGAATGAATGGATTAACTGGTCCAAGTAGACCTGCTTGGCGAGGGCGTGTCAAGAATATTTCAACACACCCCTGAGGAATGCAGCGTCCTGCCAGACGGGAATCTGCCGGGACACGTTGATTCACTTTGAAAATGGAAAAAAGTCCGGTCAAGAAGTCCGCTGGGAACCACCGCGGGAACCATCGCAGCCCTCACACTCAGTTCCGCCTGCGGAGTCAGGGGGCAGGCCGTCAAGATGCCGCCCCTGCTGCCCAATCCACATCTGATCCAGGTACCGGCTGATCGTGACAGCGACCTGCTGTGTCACTCACTACATGGGCCAGCCTTATGCCCCCAATGAGTTGTTGCCCGAGGACCAGGAAATCCTATTCCACTGGGCCTGCCCAGGCTGCGCCCAGACACCGCGTCTTGTCCCGGCCTAAAGACGGATTCACGACTCCATACAGAAGTGCTGGCAACCTCTGGGATCATCGAAAGGGATCATGCACAAGCCCTGCTATATGGCCTTTGCAAGCTTTCCTCGGAGTTTCTTGTATTCTTTCCAGTTGAAGCCCTTGATCCAGGCGGCTGCGGCTTCCACTCCGCGCGTGAATAGATCCACCTTGGCCTCCGGTGCCAGGAAGAAATCCAGCCAGTTGTGGGTTCCCGTATTGATTTGAGTGACCAGGTGCTTGAAATCAGGATGTCGGGAGAGGAAGTCGTAATCGTTGCAGTGCCGTGCCGAATTAAACACGGACATCAACAGTTGGGTGGGCTTCTCTATCAGGTTGGGATTCACGCGTGCCGTACCAAGCCGTGCGCCAAATGTGGGGGCCACCGGGGCCTCTTTGGAGGTTGGGTCATGGAACAGATCGATCGGAAAGTTGGACATGATCCCGCCATCCATAAACACGATTTCTTTGGGCACAGATCCCTCGTAGCCCACCTTTTTCCACTCTCGAAGTGCTTTCACGCCCTGTGGAAGCCGTTTCATCCGATAGGGATGGAAGAAAAGTGGGATCGACATGGAAGCACGGACGAACTGCCCCGGATTCACTTTCTCAGGGTCTTTGAAATACAGACTGGCCATCTCCGGAAAGACCACTTTGGTCTCGGTCGTCACGTCCGCGGCCACCACCTTGAGGCAAGCGCCGGCCTCTTTGACAGAGAGAGGACCCTTGTCACGCACGCGGAGATTGGGAGGCAACTCAGAGAAGCGTGTATTCAAATCCGCGACCGTTCTGATCCCTGAAGTTCTCAGTTGTGTTTTGATCCATTTCAGAAACGTATCACCAGGATTGAGGCCGAGGTCGTCGCGTAGATTGTCCAGGACTTGTATCGCTTTCCAACCCAGCTTGACCGGCCCTGCGCCCTCTAGCATGGTTCTGATAAAGTCTTTTGCATCATGGTCGCCATCCACGAACTCAAACATCTCCAGGCCGGCCAGGCACTCCAGGACACGTATGCTTTTGGCTTCATTGGGCTTGCCCAGGGCTGCGAGGAGCGTGGCCGTGATTGCGCCGGCAGAGGTACCGCCAATGCCCAGAAATCGAATACCCACACTTTCCAGCGCATAGGCGTACCCCACCAGGGCAATGCCAAGGACGCCCCCCCCTTCCATCACGAGATCAACATACTGGTGTCCGTCATCGTCTATGATGTCGGAGACGATTGGCTTGGTCTGCCAAAATGCCTTCAACGCGTCGAGTGTGTGTACGACGCTTGCCGCTTCGGTGAATTCAGTGATTTCCATATGTAGGGTCCTTTACAGGTATCACGGTATTGTTCTGTGTCCACAGCATGACGCCAGGCCTCAGCTCGCCTCTTATTGCCCGGCCTATTCCTTCCCGATGCACACCAGATGGCGCGTGGTGCGGATCAGGAGACGATCAGATGCAGCAATGGGGGATGCAATGATTCGATCCTTCATGTCAATCTCAGAAATGATCTCAAATTTGTCGTTCAACCCCAGGACAAAGACCATGCCATCCAGACGCGCGGCATAGAGGTGTCCCCCTGCAATGAGTGGGGATGCATAGAAGTTGCCGGTGCCTTTGGGGAAGGTCCCGGTCCAGAGACTCTGGCCTGTCAGGGGATCAATGCACTCCATGCGCCCGCGATCACATGTAATATACACGCGACCTTTGTAGGTTGTGGGACAGGGTATAAAGGAGCCTGTATCCGCACGTTTCCACAGGCGATGTGTGGCCGTGACGTCACCGCTGCCGCCCATCTTGATGCCATGCAGGCGAGGCTGGCGTTTGTCCTCTCTGCCATAGGGCACCACCACCACGTCCCCGGCAATCACAGGCGACACCACGGTTGGCCAATATTGATCACCCTCAGGATTGAAATCACCGCAGGACCAGAGGGTGGTGCCGTTCGAGGCATCGTGCGCTGTGAGGTGCACCCCGCCCCACACCAGCAGGGCCTCAATCCCCTTGTGAGAAAACACAATGGGCGTTGAGTATCCCTGCCTGCCTTCTACCGGTGTTTTGTAGTTGCGCAGGACTTTCCAGGAGACGTCACCCGTGACCTTGTCAAACGCTGCCAGCCAGGAGTCTCCGTCGTGCATGTGAGCCATGATCACGGCTTTTTCCGTCAGCACCGGAGAGGTCCCGAAATCCCAGAAACGAATGTCCTTCCCGTATCGCTCGAACAGGTTGGTCTGCCAGCGTATGGACCCATCCAGCTCAAGGGCTGCAAAGTTGCCGCTCTTGAAAAACACAAACACAGCCGTACCGTCCGTCACAGGTGAGGGATTGCTGCCAGATCCATTCTGGTGCTTGCCTGCCACTTCCGATCCCAGGCGTTTTTCCCAGAGCGGTTTGCCTGACCAGTCCAGGGCCAGAACAGTATCTGACCCGTTTGCGCCCGTGGTCAGATAGATTCTCTTGTTCCAGACAATCGGGGTCGAGGCCCCCTTGCCCGGAACCTCTGTCTTCCAGAGAACCTTGTCCGCATCCCACGTCACGGGATAATTGCCTGACATCATGGTGCCATTATCATCAGGCCCGCGCCAGCACGGCCAGTTGCTCTCAGCAGCTCCGGACAGCATGGCCAGAAAAAAAACAAATACCAGGCAGTTTGTGAGTCTATTCATAGCACTTCCTTTTCTGATAAAACAACCCATTCGCGATGGTGCTGAGGCCGAACGCGGCCAGTAGCCGTCCTCGTCATCGGTCATATTCGACTTTTACCCCTGCTCGGGATTCTGTGGATTCCGTGGGGACTTCTAACATTCTATAGCACACGGCCAGAGCGAAGACTGCCAGGGACACCCAGCCACAAGGACTCGCTCAGCCCCGGGCATTTTTAATGGTCTCGTAGGCTTCATTTATTTTAACGACCTGCTGGTTTGCAAATTTCATGAACTCATCCGGCAGCCCCTTTGAAGCGAGTTTGTCAGGATGGAACTGCAGGCACTTCTCGCGATACACCTTCTTGATTTCGGCATCGGACATCTCGGGTGTGCATTCGAGAGTCTTGTACGCGTCGCCGAGATTGTGGGTGCGGCCGCCCAGCAGGACATCCACGGTGCCCTGTTGCAGCCGGAACGCACGCTCCATCTGCTCAAGAATGTCTCGCTCGCTGGGGTGAATCACACCATCGGCCTGCGCCACGGCATGCAGCGCCGTGATAAAGGTCATGCCGATTTGAGGGTTGTGCTGAATGGCTGCGCCCAGTTGATCGATATAGTCGGCGGCGCTATGCTCATCGTCTTTGGCTTTACGAAAGATGTCAATGGCGGCCTCTCGCATTCTCGGCGTGTAGCCGAGTCGCGCGATGATCTGTTCAACCGCGTCGATTTCCTGCCTGGTCACGACCCCGTCGGCCTTCGCCATTTTGGCCAGGCATCCAAAAAATGCCACCTGAATCAGCATGGCGGCTCGCTGCACACGCGACACACCTTTGTCAAGCTGATGCCCCAGCCCAACGCCGATGGCAGCACCCCAGGGCCCCAGAAAAGAGCCCAGCACACCGCCCACAATTTTGCCTGTCCATGCCATGCGTGAATTTCCAATACGTATCCATTGCCCAAGACTATGATTGGAACCCATTCCAACCATGAAATGATTATAAGCCCTATATCAGGGCAGATCAAGGGGCCTCACTCATCTTCACAAGACGATTGGACAGAAGAAGACATATCTTGCCGCGATCCCACCTTCGTGCTCGTAACCGTCCCCTTTGAAGAAATCCGGGACAGGTCTCAAAACTGAACCCCATGTCCCGGTGAGCTTTACTTCGTGGCGCCCGTATCCGTGCCTTTCTTTCGATGACGATGACGAGCACCAGCCAGAAAAGCACTGGTACAGCACGAACAGGAGGCTTAAAAACGCCCCTTTTCACCAGATCGGCTTTGAAACCGGGGAGAAAATCATGTATGATCAATATTCGCTGGATGCCGTTTTATGAGTGAAAGAACGACCGATCATGAAACATGTAAAGGGGTTTACCCTCATTGAGTTACTGGTGGTGATTGCGGTGATTGCCGTCTTGATGGGCATCCTCATGCCGGCCCTTCGCAAGGCGCGTGAAGCCGCACGCATGGCCTCGTGCGGCAGCAATCAGCGGCAGCTGGTCCTGGGTCTGCTGACCTATGCCGAGAGCAATGACACCCGACTGCCCCCCAATCCGGGCAGAGACGGATCGGCCTGGCACCGCCCGAATGACTTGAACTTCAGCAGTACGTTTTGGTCCCAGGGGTTGATCACCGAGGCGCAGGTCGAATCGGTCAAGAACAGTTACCATTATGCAGGACGGTATCTGGGCACCATTCTCAAGAACAGCGAGGTATTCAATTGTCCTGTGTCCAAGATCCGTGACGACGCAGTCTGGCCGCCCTATGGCGCGGCCCAGGGGACCTATGGTGAGTTCTATCGGTCCGGGCGTTTTGCCTCCCTGCCCTGCACCTATTCCCTGCTCTACAGCTTTGATGGGTTCAAGTCCATGGGCGACCTCCCCTTTGACGGGCCCAATCGGACGGTGGACAAGAATACGCTGGTCGTCCAGGACACCCTCATGTACCTCAGCGGCAATCCGGATCTGAGTTTCTCTCCGGATCCTGCGGAATCCTCCTACAGTTATCACAGCAGCCATTCTTTTCATGGGGCCATGCACAACAAACCCTACTTCAGCCTGAAGATGACCAATGCCGATTTCAGTGCCCTGCCCACGGCCATGAACGGCCTGAAACTGAACGCCGGGTATCTCGACGGGCATGTCGTAAAATTCAGTGCCATAGAGAGTGTGCACTTCACCCACAACAATCTGGCCCACAACTGGCTCACGCCAAAATATCGATAACCCGGATGCAGGATTTTGTGAGGGTGGTCTAAAAGATGCGTCGATTCAGGATAATGAGTTGCCTGCTCCCTGATATTTCCATAGAATTCATGTTCGAGTTTACGTGAGACATTGAAATGGCACAGGGTCGAAAGGTTGCGTAGGACAAGACATAAAATGTTGAGAACTCTTACCATAGTGCATGTTGTCGTCGGTGTGGTCCTTCTAGCCATGCCCGGATTGGCTTCTGAAGAAGGCTATTCGCGTGCAGATATTTTGCGAGGGAGTATTACACCGGAGCGCGCGTGGTGGGATGTGGCGTATTACCATCTTGACATCAAGGTGGATCCCAATGCCCGGACCATTTCCGGCACCAACACGGTCGAATACCGGGTGCTCAAGCCCGGTGCGCTCATGCAAATCGATCTGCAGCCGCCCATGGACATCACACGCGTCACCCAGGACGGCACACCGCTTGCCTTTCGCAGAGACGGCAATGTGTTCTATGTCTCCCTGCAAAGAAAGCAGGAAACCGGGGATCTCAATCGCATCGTCGTCTCCTTCGGCGGCGCGCCCAAGGTCAGCAAACGCCCTCCCTGGGACGGCGGCCTGACCTGGACAAAAGACGACAACGGCAGGGATTTTATTGCCTCAGCCAATCAGGGTGACGGCGCGAGCCTCTGGTGGCCCTGCAAGGATCACCCGGCCGACGAACCCGAGCATATGCTGATAAGCGTCAACGTGCCCGGACATCTCACGGATGTGTCCAACGGTCGCCTTGCCGGGATCGACGCACTCCCCGACGGGACACGCACCTTTCACTGGACCGTCTCCAATCCCATCAACCACTACGGCGTCAATCTCAATGTCGGCGACTATGTACATTTCTCCCAGGTCTATGACGGGGAAAAGGGGCCGCTGGACTGTGACTACTGGGTCCTGCCGTACCATCTTGAAGAGGCCAGGCGCCAATTCAAAGACGTACCGCGCATGCTGGAGGCCTTTGAATACTGGTTCGGCCCCTACCCCTTTTACGAGGACAGCTACAAGCTCGTGGAAGTGCCCTATCCGGGCATGGAGCATCAGAGTTCGGTCACGTACGGCAACGGCTATGCAAACGGTTTCAGGGGCAAGGACGAAAGTGACACGGGCTGGGGCCTGACATTTGATTTCATCATCGTCCATGAATCGGGGCATGAGTGGTTCGCCAACAATATTACCAATGCAGATGCAGCCTATATGTGGATTCACGAGGCCTTTATCTCGTACTCGGAAAATCTCTTCGTGGAGTACCATTACGGCAAAAAGGCAGGCACCGAATATGTCCTGGGCAAGCGAAGGAGGATCAGCAACGACCGTCCGATCGAAGGCACACCAGGGGTCAATCGCCCCGGCTCTGGAGACATGTACTGCAAGGGGGCCAATATGCTCCACACCTTGAGACACTGGCTTGGCAACGATCAGACATGGCGATCGATACTTCGAGGACTCAATGAGACCTTCTATCACCAGACCGTGACCGGTGCCCAAGTCGAAAGCTATATCGCCGAAAGGACGGGCTTGAATCTGGAGGCCTTTTTTAACCAATATCTGCGTGACATACGGATCCCCGTGTTGGAGTATGTCATCGAAGGCGATCGCTTACATTACCGCTGGACTCAGACGGTCAAGGGGTTTGCCATGCCGGTCGAGGCCACTCTTAATGGTGACACCATCACACTCAGCCCCACGCGCTCATGGCAAACCTTGACGCGTGAGACCCCTGTTGAACAGTTCAGTCTCGACCCGAACGCCTATGTCACCTCGTTCAATTTGACGGGAAGATAACTTCAGGGATCAGGGGTCGGGGGTCGGGGGTCAGGGGTCGGGGGTCAGGGGCCGGTGTCCGGCGCTGTTTACAAAACCAGTCGTCCTCTTCGGTCCTGGCGGCGGTTCAGACTTCTTGGGTTGGCGCCGGGCGCGGGCCAGGCCGCGATTATCAGACACATTCTTCTCAAGTGACTGTCACCACAGTCTCTGCCTGGCCTGTATCAACGATATTATTGTCACTTCACACATAGATTCATGTTGTCTATGCAACAGGACGACACAACGGTGTGGCCTGACAGGATGATAATCTCAATTGGGGGGTGGGCTTGCGACATGACAGAACAAACGAATGTATTGATCGTTGAAGATGACAACACGAACAGGCTGTTCCTGGAAAAGCTCGTTATCAGCCTGGGCTATGCGCCTGTGACTGCCGCAAATGGAAAAGAGGGACTCAAGCAGTTGCAGACGCACGACGACATTAGTGCGGTACTCCTCGACTGGCTCATGCCTGAAATGAACGGCATTGAATTGCTGCAAATCATGAAGCAGAACACGGCCTATGCACAGATCCCCGTGATCATGCAGACGGCAAGGACAAACAAGGAAAACATCCTCGAAGGCATTTCCAATGGTGCCTACTATTATCTGCCAAAACCCTATGAGATGCAGATCCTCCAGGCCATTTTACGGGGGGCGACGGAAGAGCATCAGAGGAATATTCAATTGCAGAAACGGGCCGCGGCATTCGAGACACACGTGGATGACTTTATTGTCGAGGGTGTCCTCCGGTTTCGGACCATAGAGGAAGGCAATAGAATCTCCTCCTGGTTTGCACAGTTTTCGGCCAATGAGTACACCTCCGCGGGCCTGATCGAACTATTCATCAATGCGGTCGAACACGGCAATCTCGGAATTACCTATGATGATAAAACCCAACTGCTTTTGGACAGCAGCCTGGATGAGGAAATTGATCACCGCCTGACCCTTCCAGAAAACTGTGGCAAGTTCGTTGAAGTGAGATTTGCCAGGCACAGGGATCAGATGCATGTACATATCATAGACCAGGGCCGGGGATTTGATTACACAAAGTACCTTGATTTCGATCCCGAACGGGTCTTCGACCCCCATGGCCGGGGCATTGCCCTGTCACACAACAAATTCTTCCGTGGCGTGACCTACTTCGGAACCGGCAATGAAGTGAGAATCAAGTTTCCACTTCAGGCGTCACTGTATACCTCAAACCGGTCCCAAACCTGTGTCGAACTGGAAACCATCTCAGAGAGCTGATGCATGCGGCCACGGAGAAACGGGCTAGCGCTTTGTCAACACTAGCCCAGGTCTCGGGTAACTGCGAAACACGCCAAAGGTGTGAAAGAAGTGAAGAGTCAATCCGATGCCAGCTTTTTGATTTCTGAGGATTGGTGCCACTGTTTCCTTGACCCCGCGAACCTCCCATGACTCAATAAAAGACTTGCTTCTGTCATTACGCTACGTATTCGACATGAAACCCCTTCGAAGAGGAGGTCTGGATGCGGGAGTATCCATTAGGAAAAAATACAAAAGCCAAGAACAAAGACGGCAGCAGATACATATATGCACATAGAAAACAGTGTTTTCGGCAGATTAAGAAGGGGTAATTCCAATTACCTGTTTAATAATGGGCCGACAGAAATCAGGCAACTGATCCTTCTGTCGGCCCTTTTTTTTTGGAGTGTAGACACGTGGAACGCACAGAATTACAGTCCCAATGTTCAGGGTCTCAATTTCGCAGTCTCACACCCAGGGAAGAAATGACCGTGGGGCCGAGGGATCTTCGTGTGCGGTGAGGGTAGCGTGGGATGCCTGACACGGCATGGCTGATGCTTGCCTCTAAAATTGTGCGGCAGTCAGCGTGCTCGTCAAAAATGAAGGGATGATAGTATGAAACGGTTTAAAAATATCTTGGTCATTGGCAGTCATACAGAGGCCACGAAGAACATCCTTGAGCGGGCCCTCGTCCTGGCAGAAGAAAATGGGGCACGCCTTACCGTGCTGGAAGTGGTGGCCGGGTTGCCCAAAGGGTTGCACGCACAGGCGCTGCATATGTCAGCCTTTGAATTCAATGCGATTTTTGCACGAGAAAGAGAGAAACAACTCTGTCACGAGATTTCCGCGATCATCGACAACCGACGGGCCGTGGAAGTCAGGGTATTGATTGGCAAGCCTTTTATTGAGATTATCAAAGCGGTCTTACGCCATCAGTATGACCTGGTGATGATGACGGCTGAGGGGCTGGAGGGGGTCAGGGGCAAACTGTTCAGCAGCACCGCGCTCCACCTGATGCGCAAGTGCCCTTGCCCGGTCTGGGCCATGAAACCTACCCAGATTCAGTCCTTTAATGGGATACTGGCAGCCGTGGACCCGGATCCTTCAGACGATGCGAAGCAGACGCTGAATATTAAAATAATGGATCTGGCCACGTCACTGGCGCAAAGGGAGCAAAGCAAGCTGCATATAGTTCACGCCTGGTCCCATGTACGCGAACACTACTTTGGTTACTCGGGCATGTCGGAGAAACAGAGAAAACAACTCACCTATGAGCTCCAGATGCAGCGGCGCAGTCAACTGATTGACCTGGTCAGCCGCTATGCCCACATGAATCTCGACACCCAGGTCCATTTTCTGGAGGACGAGCCGGGGCTGGCCATTCCCAAACTGGCGGACCTTTTACACACCGAATTGATTGTCATGGGGACTGTCTGTCGAACCGGCCTGCCCGGCTTGATCATTGGCAATACGGCCGAGGAGGTCCTTAGACAGGTCGACTGCTCGGTATTGGCGGTCAAACCCGAGGGATTTGTGTCCCCTGTGCTTCTGACAGAAGCGTGACTCGTGCCCAGAGATTTAGCATAACGAAAGGATCACGCAATGACTCAGCTCAAACAAGGATTAAAGTTGGTACATGTCTTCTGCATTGCCGCCGGGGCCATGATCAGCTCCGGACTGTTTATCCTGCCGGGACTGGCTCACAGTCAAGCCGGGCCCGCGGTGGTATTTTCTTACCTTCTGGCAGGACTGTTGGCCTCTGTTGGCGTATTGAGTGTGGCGGAGCTGGCCACGGCCATGCCCAAGGCAGGTGGAGACTACTTCTTTATCTCGCGCGGCATGGGTGCGGGCGTGGGCACCGTGGCCGGTCTATTGAGCTGGTTTTCCCTGTCCTTGAAAAGCGCGTTTGCCCTGGTCGGCTTGACCGCCTTTGCTCAACTCATTGTACCGGTCAACGCGTATGTCACTGCCGTGACCCTGGCCCTGTTGTTTGTGGGACTCAACCTGGTGGGCGTAAAAGAGGCGGCACGCTTGCAGGTGACGCTGGTGTTTGGTTTGTTTGGACTCATGATATTCTACATCATACGTGGCGTGCCAGAGGTGAACATTCAGCACTTTGATCCCTTTGTCCCCTATGGCCTGCCAGCCGTGTTTTCCACGGTGGGACTGGTGTTTGTATCCTATGGGGGTGTACTCAAGATCGCCAGTGTGGCAGAAGAAACCGAAAACCCGGGACGTACCATTCCCCTGGGCATGATCTTGTCATTGGCGTCAGTCAGCCTGATGTATACGGTCATGGTCTTTGTCACCAGTGGCGTGTTGTCGGCTGACGTACTTGACGGCTCCCTCACCCCCATATCGGATGGGGCCAACGCGATTATGGGCCGGGCCGGTCGTTTTGCCCTGAGCACCGCTGCGGTACTGGCCTTTATGACCACGGCCAATGCCGGCATCATGGCTGCCTCACGCTACCTGCTGGCCTTGAGCCGCGATCGACAGCTACCATCCGGTCTGGGCCGTTTGAGCCATCGCACGCAGATTCCCTATGTGTCCGTATTGGCCACGGGGGTCCTGGTCGTGCTGGCGGTGTTTATCAAGCTCAAGATCCTGGTCGAAGCCGCGTCGCTGGTATTCATGTTGAGCTTTATGCTGTCCAATGCGTCCGTGATCGTGTTGAGAGAGAGTCAACTGCAGGGCTACCGGCCCAAGTTCAAGGCGCCGCTCTATCCCTGGCTGCAGATCATTGGCATCATCGGCCTGTCCTTTGTCATCCTGGAGATGGGAGAAGAGGCCTTCTTGATCAGTGCCGTTTTGATCTTGATTGGATTCTGCACCTACTGGTTCTATGGGCGCAAGCGCGTGCAACGTGAATCAGCATTGATCCATCTCATTCAGCGGATCACGGCCAAAGAATTGGCCGACGGTTCTTTGGAAACGGAATTGCGTGACATTGTGCATCAACGGGATCAGATCGTGGCGGACGCCTTTGATCAACTCATTGAGGGTGGACTCGTCTTGGACCTGGACGGTCCCATGCCCCGAGATGCCTTTTTTACCCAGGTCGCCGAGGCACTGGGGCCGCGATTAAGCATGACGCCTGAAACACTCAAACAGCGTTTTGTGGCGAGAGAGCAAGAGAGCAGTACGGTCTTAGGTCCCCATTTGGCCATACCCCACATTGTGATTGAAGGCGAAAAGGTATTCGATGTTGTGGTGGCCCGAGTGCGAAAAGGCATCCGGTTTTCTGACAATGCCGCTCAAGTGAAAGCCGTCTTTTTCTTAATCGGCACCAGGGACGAACGCAATCGACACCTGCGGGCGTTGTCAGCCATTGCGCAGATCGCCATGGAAAAGGGATTTGATGAGCGCTGGCTCGCGGCCAAGGGAACCACGGACATACGCAATATGCTGCTCCTGTCGAACCGAAAGCGTCATCAACAGGACAGGACGCTCGCAGGACCGGTCGTGACGCCGTCGTAGGCGTGACGATGTGAACCCATGCTACGCATATTGAAGGGGTGCATTCAATGTAAAGATGATAATCCGTTCGCCACTGGCCGTACTGATGTCTGTATGCAAACTCACCACGGCGTGTCCGGTGATATCCAGGACCATGGCAGCCAACAGCGGCCGGGCCTTTTCCAGCAATTCCCTGCGCACCTGCTTGATCAAGGTGCGTCCATTGGCTGTATCGTTCGACTTGGCCAGTTGTTGCTCGGCCGGGGTAAGGACACGCTGGAGACGTATCACAATCATGTCTTCAATGATGTACGTCTTGGTCTCATCCGGACCGCGTCCCATGTACTCCTTCTCGAACTTGATGATGGCCTCGCTGATCTGAGCCTCAACCTGTCCTCTGGTTTTGGGGATGTTGTTTGTCATTTTATGGATCACCTTTGCAAAAAGGTAAGCATACCCATGCAGTAGGCCATGTCAAGTCTGATGATCAGTTTGATTTGAGCAACCCGCTATGGTAAAATCCCTCCCATCGGCCAAAGACTGTCTATCGCCGATGATGGCCGTGCACCAGTCGCGACCTTTCGGGACGTGTGACGGTGATCTATGGACGGTGGGCTTGAGTCACAGGGCCGGGAATCACCCCTGGGACTCAAGGCCTTTGCATAGACACATGGCAGCGCACCGCCGGATGAGACACCCCGGAGGTTATGGATGTGAAAATCGACGTGGAGGTTTTGGCACAGGAAGGCAGCTTTACCCTGCTCGTGGCCGGGACTACCCTGGCTCTCCTGGTGTCTTTCTTCTGCTCACTCTATGGAAGCGGCCCTGTTGAGTATCTCGAGTTTACCGTACGAAGGATCCGTCATGTGCCCGGGCAGTGCATACACATCGCCTGCCTGGTTACAAAAATATAAATGGGATTCGGACGGTTGTCTCCCGTGCCCGTCAGCCCAAAAGGCGTAGAAATCAGGGTGTGCATTTCACCCGGGTCCAAGGGATCGCAGACCGGCTTACCCGGGCGTCGATTCTCGGTCTGCTGACGCATGGCCAAATGGCACTCCTGATCTATCGGATACTGGAAAGCGACGCCCCGCGATGCGCGATCAACAAGAACCCGGTACCGTTCAAAACCAATATTTTTCTGGAAAAATTGGATTTGGCTGCGTCTTATGGGTGAATCGAATGGACACTCATGGAAAAGGCACAGATTGAACAATTGACTCAGTGGTATCGCCAATATGGCCCGGAATTGCTGCTCTTTGCCCGGCAATTGACCACCGAGCAAGCGGCCGAGGACGCAGTCCAGGAGGCCTTTGTACAACTGGTACGCCAGTCCCAACCTCCGGAGAATGTGCGGGCCTGGTTGTATCGGGTGGTCCGAAACACGGCCAGAACGCTGTTTCGACGGTTGCGTCACCAAACAGTGAGGCAACGCATGGCCAGGACCCCGGAGAACGATTGGTTCGATCCGTGTCCGGATGACATGATGGACGCACAGTATGCACAACACCTGCTGGAGGCCTTACCGCGGACACAGCGGGAGATTGTGGTGATGCGAATATGGGGTCAAATGACCCTGAAGGAGATTTCTGATTTGATCCAAAAACCGGTTTCTTCCGTACACCGTCTTTACGAGGTGGCTCTGGAAACCTTACGAATGAAATGGGAGGCCACACCATGTGCCAGGAACCCCGATTAACCCCTGCTCAACAGAGAATGGAGGCGATCATGGGACAGCTCAGTCCCAGTGCCCGAGCTCTGGATCAAGACATGCTGATCTTTGAGGCAGGACGCGCTTCCCAGGGATCCAATCGCCCCTGGAAGGCGATGTGCGGGATCTTGATGGGGTTGTTGTGCGGTTCGTTGATCCTGCACGTGCCCCAAACAGAGCCGGTCACACCGACCACGGTTGTGCAGCAGATTCCGGCTCCCATGTCACCCGTTGACATGCCTCAGCCCCATCGCTCATTGGCGTATTTGCAGCTACAAAAAACGGTTTTGGATCACGGACTGGATGCACTGCCCCCCTATAGGGCCGTGCGTAAGATCAATCAGAAACAGCTCGATCAGGAGACCCTTTTGCAGGATTTAATGACGTCCGATGAAGTGACCTCAGGACTATTATAAAGGAGTCCCACAATGTTTAGACACTGTATATGGCTATCGATCACCCTGGGCACGCTGGGATGGATTGGCTCCATCCAGGCCGCCGAGGCCCCTGATAAGAACGATTTCACGCTCACGAATCTCTCTGTCACGGCCGCGCCAGAATCTGTCCCCATGTTGAAGCACACACTTCTGCCCCGTGCGTCCGATCAGAAAACCGGCAATGCGGCTTTGTTCTATTACGGAGCCGTGGGATTGATGCCGGACATGGACGATGAACTGAGCGAGACATTCAAGCAGTGGCTGGAACAGCCCGTGG
>JAIPFM010000070.1 GCA_021736645.1 Phycisphaerae bacterium
CAAGCCCAACGCGGGGGGGGGGGGCAGGGTTTGGGGTTCAGGGGTTAGGGGTTAGGGGTTAGGGGTTCACAGTTCACGGTTCACAGTTTAGAGTTCAGAGTTCAGGGCTCAGGGGTCAGGGGTCAGGGTTTAGGGGTTAAGGGGGGGCACGGTTGGTGGCCGGCATTTTTTCAACCGTGAACGGTGAACCTGGAACCCTGCCATTTTATCCTTGCAAAAGGCCTTTAATCCGCATAAAATCAAAAACTTTAATTTATCTACGCTGGAATTGCTGTGACCAAATGGCTAGGAAACACGCGTGTTTGATTCTTTAACGGAAAAATTTAGTGGTGTCTTTAAGTCCCTGTCCGGGCGGGGCCGCATTACCGAGGCCAACATTTCAGATGCCATGCGTGAAGTGCGCAAGGCCCTGTTGGAAGCGGATGTCAATTATCATGTGGTCAAGCAGTTCTGCAAGGATGTGACTCAGGCCGCACTGGGTGCAGAGGTCATCAAGAGCCTGCATCCCGGGCAGATGATGGTCAAGATCGTGAGCGACGAACTGACCCGGCTGATGGGGCCCGTGGATTCAAGCATCTATTACGTGTCTCCAGGCCCGACCGTCCTCATGCTGGCCGGATTGCAGGGGTGCGGTAAAACCACAACTGCAGGTAAACTGGGTAAGTACCTGGCATCCAAGGGCAAGAAGCCCCTGCTCGTGGCCGATGACCTGCAAAGGCCGGCGGCTGTGGAGCAGCTTCGCGTGCTGGGCGAGCAGTTGGGGATCGAGGTTTATACCGAGGAGACCAAGGACGCGGTTCGCGTGGCCAGAAACGCCGTCAAGCACGCCAAACAGAACGGCTTTGATGTGGTGGTGCTGGACACCGCGGGTCGTCTTCACATTGATGAAGACATGATGGCCGAAATCGAGCAGGTGACCAAGGCCGTGACACCGCATCAGATCTATCTGGTGTGTGACGCCATGACCGGTCAGGATGCCGTCAATTCGGCCAAGGCGTTCAATGAACGTCTCGAACTGGACGGCGTGATTCTCACCAAGCTGGATGGTGACGCACGCGGCGGTGCGGCCTTGAGCGTCAAGGCCGTGACAGGAAAACCCATCAAGTTCATCGGTGTGGGCGAAAAGCTCGACAAGCTCGAAGAATTTCATCCGGACCGTATGGCCAGCCGTATTCTTGGCATGGGCGATGTGGTGACCCTGGTGGAAAAGGCCCAGGAGCACTTTGAAGCGGAAGACGCTGCGAAGCTCCAGAAGAAGATGGCCAAGGGCACCTTCGGATTTGACGACTTTCTCAAGCAGATGAATGCTGTCAAGAAGATGGGCGGCATCAAGGATATGCTCAAGATGCTGCCCGGCATGGGATCGCAGCTCAAGGACGTGGACCTCGACGGCCAGGAATTGAGACAGATGGAGGCCATGGTGCATTCCATGACCCTGAAAGAACGCCGTGATCCGGAACTGATTGATGCGTCCAGACGGCGGCGCGTGGCTGCGGGCGCCGGTGTGACACCCAATGACGTGGCGTCTCTGGTCAAGACCTTCAAACGCAGTCGCGACATGATCAAGGCGATCAGCGGCGGCGGATTTGGAGGCATCGGCAATCTGATGCGCGGCGGTCTGAACATGGAGGACATGACCAATGCCATGCAGTCCGGTCGGAAGATCAAGCAGCGATCCAAGCGCAAGCGCGTCATCAAGCGCAAAGGAAAGAACAAACGGCGATAGAAAAGATGACAATCGAGCAATACCTGGACAAGGTATCCAGGTTTGTGGGCCATCAGTATGGCCAGTTGATTCGCGAGCGTTTTGCCGATGATGACGGTCAGAGCGAATTGGCCATGTTGGAAGTGCCCACCCGGACAGAGCTCGAAGAATTGAAACGGGCCGTGGCCATCATGACGCCTCGTGAAAAGGCCAATGTGGCCGGCCTGTCGGATGAGCAGATTCAGCGAATTGCTGAGGATGCCAAGGCCGATCCTGCAAACATGGCCATTTTTATCAATGGCTATGTATTACTTTGTCAACGTGTTTTGTGAGCCCTTAAGTCTGGGTCACGAAAATTTATTATATGCTTTACTGAAAGGAAGTACCATGGCAGTTAAAATCAGAATGACACGTATGGGAAGACGCCACAGGCCGTTCTTCAGAATTAATGTGGTGGACAGTCGTGTACCGCGCGATGGCAAGGTGCTGGAGAAACTCGGTCACTACGATCCCCTGGTCAAAGAGGCGGACAAGCAGATCGTCCTGAACCTGGAACGTGCCCAGTACTGGCTTTCTCAGGGGGCCGTGCCTTCTGATACGGTGTCGAATATGCTGCTCGCCATGGGCGTGAAGCACAAATATGCAGAGGATCGTGCTGCAAGGCGTCAGCGAGCTTGTGCCATTGCCAAGGCCAAGGGCAAACCCTTTGACAAGGCTCAGCGTGCAGAAGTTCAGAAGCGTGCTGATGAAGCCAAGGCGGCTGCTGAAGCCGCTGCCAAGGCCGCGGCCGAGGAGGCCAAGGCTGCTGAAGCAGCTGCCAAGGCCAAGGCCGACGCAGAAGCCGCCAAGCAGGCAGAGGCAGAGGCTGGTTCCGGTGAATGAGGATCGACGTCTTAACACTCTTTCCTGAGATGTTTGAGTCGCCCTTGAACGCGTCCATTTTGAAACGTGCTCAGGATCGCAACCTTGTCCAGGTGGTCTGTACCAATATTCGGGACTTTGCCACGGACAGTTATAGAAAAGTCGATGACAAACCCTATGGCGGGGGACCGGGCATGGTGCTTATGCCCGGACCCGTGTTTGATTGTTTTGGCCATGTTCAGACCTTGGCCCCCGAACCCGGTCGGACCCTGATGCTGACGCCTCAGGGGCGTCCGTTTGATCAGGTCCTGGCTGCGGAACTGTCGCAGGCACCACGGTTGATCCTGCTGGCAGGGCGATACGAAGGATTTGATGAACGTATTCGGATCGGCTTGAAGGCCGAGCCAGTGTCTATTGGCGACTATGTACTCAGCGGGGGGGAACTGGCGGCCATGGTCATCATGGATGCAGTGGTCAGATTGCTGCCAGGCGCTCTGGGTGATGACATGTCGTCGTCGGAAGAGTCTTTTTCAGACGGTCTGTTGGAGTACCCTCAGTATACGAGGCCAGAGGTGTTTCGTGATATGAAGGTGCCGGATATTCTGCTGAGCGGCGATCACGCAAAGATTGCCCAGTGGCGAAAACAACAGGCCTTGGAACGGACGCGGAAATGGCGTCCAGACCTGCTGGATTTGTGATTGGTCCGTCAAAAATATAAAAATAAGCTTGTTTTAGCGTTCTTGACCCTATAAAATACTTCGTTTATTGGATTTGGACGTAGAACGGTTCCATAAGGAGTTAGTCCTGTGATAACAGAATTGTTGGATGCAGTTGAAAGCAGTAGCTTGAAGCAAGAAATTCCTTACTTTGAGATTGGTGATACTGTGGATGTGCACTGCAGAATCAAAGAAGGTGATAAAACCCGTACCCAGATTTTCTCAGGGACAGTGATCGCTCGCAAGGGCCGTGGCATCAATGAGATGTTTACAGTGCGTCGCGTGGCGAACAATGAAGGTGTCGAGAGAATCTTCCCGATACATTCACCCAATGTGCTGGATATTCAGCCTATTCGCAGTGGCAAGACACGTCGTGCCAAGCTGTACTATCTTAGAGATCGTACAGGCAAGTCTGTGCGTCTGCCTCAGCGACACAGCGCTCATACCAGAGCCAAGTAAGGCCGTGACTGCGGTTGATGTGGAACATTTGGAACCTGCGTCTTTGACGCAGGTTTTTTTATGGACTGAGTAAATCATGTGGTTTCGACGAAACAGACCGCCCCGAGATCCCAAGGCCCTTGGCCGTTGGGGAGAGAAGCAGGCTCAGGCCTTTCTTGAAACCCAGGGGTTGGTGTGTGTGGAGCGCAATTTCACCTGTCAATCCGGTGAGATTGATCTGATCATGACGGATTCAGATAAGACCCTCGTGTTCGTGGAAGTCAAGACACGGACCAGTGAAGACCATCATGCTGTGGAATCAGCCATTACCTTTGCAAAAAAGCGGCGTATGACACGTGCTGCAGGTTTTTATGTGGGTATTCATGATCTTGCGCACAGACCCCTGCGTTTTGACGTGATCACCATTTCAGCGAGCGTACCAGGTGATCTTCGCCATTACCCCAATGCCTGGGTACCCTGACCCCGACACCGTGTCCAAGGCCGTGTCTCTGCCTAAGACACTCAAGCAAAACCCTGCTGGCTTCGGCTAGCCACAACCCCACCTGCGGTGTTGGCCTCCATCGATTTCCAGAGGCCCTGCTTCGGCCGTCTTGACTCTGGACGTTTCGCTCAGCCCGGCCCGCGGGACAGGCGGGCCGACGCCACGGCTTTGCCGGCGTGTAAAACCGGATGTGACCCCATTAATAGAACGCTCTAAGGAAAAAACAGCGTATCAGCCGATACACTGGATAGATCACGAGAATGAATGGATTTGCAGGCATGTTGGATGTTTTTACACAATTTGAACAATCGGCAGTGGCGTATCATCCTCTGTTAATGGTGGGGCCTGGTCTGGTAGGTGTATTTCTGGGGATCTTTCTCTGGCTGGGTGGATCGCTGTGTGCCAGGATCAGCGCGGGCTTGGTCTGGTGGGTACTTGTGGCAGGACTGGGAATATTCTACATGAAGCCCCTGGCTGCTCTGGGTATGGGGCTGATGGCCTGTATGATTGCCATGATCATGAAACGCTTCAGTACAGGTCTGTTGACCAGTGTTCTGGCCATGTTCCTGGTGTTTCTGGCAGTGTGTCAGGCCAAAGGTTCCCCGGAAAATGCAAACGGGAGGCCGGTGTCGCAGTCTTCCATGAAAACGGCCATGCCCACGGCAGGGGGGACGCGGCTGGGCATACCAGAAACCTTCGAAGACTTGAAAGGTCGGGTGTCTGATGTGTATCGGGCCGGCTTGCAGGTGGGACAGGTCCTTGAAATAAAATACCTTGTGGTGGTGGGTGTTTCTGGTTTTTTTACCCTGCTCATTGGCTGTGTGGCCGGGCGTTTGGCGGAAACAGTGTCCTGTGCCGCAGCAGGTGTACTCTTGATGTGGGGCGGCATGGTGTTGATGTTGCTTTCAAAGGGAGCACTGCCACTAAGAGGGCTTGCAGCCCACGGAGGTACGTATGTGGCCATGATGTGCGCCATGATTGGCGTTGGTGCACTGGAGCAATTGCTGTTTTGTGCAAAACCAAAGGACAGGCAAAAGCATGCAAAGCCTTCGTCAGACAAAAAAGGAAACTAAGTTTTAATGGCAGTAAAATGCCGAGCAAGGTAACATAGGCCGTTTTGGTTTTATGAATTGGATTCAGGAGTAAGTAAATGGTTAGTTTAGGTGTTCTGGCTCAGGCAGCTAATACAGTTAGCGATCCAGAGTCCATGCATGTGACGCGCAGGATCATTGAGACCATATGGACTCAGATCCAAGGCTTGGGTGTGGTCGAGGCCCTGACGTTTATCTCGTTTGGTGTTGTATGCCTGTTTTATGGATGGCGGATCTTCAAGATTCTGGTGTGTATCTGTTTTGCTTTGGCTGGATTGTCTGCCGGGGTGTGGCTCAATCATTACATTGAAGGCAATGTGATTTGGCTGGCCGCCATCTTTGCGGCCATTTGTGCGTTTTTTGCAGTACCCTTAATGCGGTATGGTGTAAGTTTCCTGGGGGCTGTGGCTGGGGGTGTTCTGACAACCGGCCTGTGGCTTGCCTTTGGCCTGCCCTTGAACTACTGGTGGGCTGGTGCTCTGGTCGGTGTGGTGGCTGGGGGCATGCTGTCTTTCATTGTGTTTAAGGGATCTGTCATGCTCTTTACCAGTTTGGGGGGCAGCACACTCATGATAACCGGGATCCTGGCAATCTGCCATCTGTATATCTTTACAGGGCCGGACAAGATTCACAACATGTTGTTAAATGAAAAGTGGTTTTTACCGGTGATCCTGGTGGCCCCCATGCTGATTGGCATGTACTTCCAGAACAAGTTAATGAAGAACGAGCAGGATTGGTCCTTGTAGGTAAATCGACAATGACAGAAAAGCAATGGTTGGATTTATTGGCATTGACCCAGGGTAAGACACTTGATCCCCTGCCAGTGGGCTTCATCATTGACAGCCCCTGGCTGCCAGGTTGGTCCGGCATGTCGACCATGGACTATTTTTCTCAAGGCGACTTGTGGTTCCAGGCCAATCTCAAGGCCGTGACTCAGTTTCCAGATATCATGTTCCTGCCGGGTTTCTGGGCGGAGTATGGCATGTGTACTGAGCCATCGGCGTTTGGTAGCAAGTGCGTGTGGCACGAGAATGACTTGCCTTTTGCAGACAAAATCCTGCACAGCCTGACAGAGATTGATACATTGAAATCGCCGAATCCCAACACCGATGGCTTGGGACCTTTCATATTGAAACGGCTTGCCAGATATCAATCGCAGATTGAACAGGCCGGTCATGCCATCCGTTTTGCCGTGGCACGCGGTCCTTTGAATGTCGCGTCCTTTCTGATGGGGGCCACTGAGTTTCTCATGGGACTGCGCGACGATACCCCGCGTATCCATCGCCTGCTCACCATCATCACAGACTATCTGGTGCAGTGGCTCGAGGTACAGAAGGCCATGTTTCCAAGCATTGACGGCATCCTGATCCTCGATGATATTGTGGGATTCTGCGGTGAACCGGATTATCAGGAGTTCGCCCATCCCTATTTGAAGGCCATTTACGACAGTCTGGACGTCTCCGTCAAGATGTTTCACAACGATGCAGACGGCCGTGTGTGTGCCAGATATTTGCCTGAACTGGGCATCAATGTATTCAATTTCAGTTTCCTCCACTCTATCGATGAAGTGAAGGCCTGGACCCACAATGACGTGGTACTACTGGGTAATATTCCCCCCAGAGATGTGCTGTTATTGGGCACCGTGGACCAGGTAAAAACAGAAACCCAACGCATGCTGGACAGTGTCACTGAGACGTCGCGAATCTTGTTCTCCTGTGGCGGCGGGATGCCGGATCATGTGTCCACGGCCAATATTCAGGCCTTTAAACGGACTGTCCACAACACCTCTAAAGGCCGCCCATAGGGGGTGCAGTCGGACGGTCTGGTGGGCCATTCATCGGGCTTCCTCGTCTCATGCCACCGCGCATCCCAGGACCGCCTCTGCCTCCCCCTCCCCCGGGACCCTGGGGGCGGGTCATGTCCAGGACGTCATCGATAAGCTGCATGAAATGTTCTTTTTGCTCAGGTGTGCACAGGGCCTTGATTTGTTCAAAATGGTTGGCCTGGGCGATCTCCAGGCTTGCCTGCAATTGACCGATGTCCCCAGCCAGTTTCTCAATCTGATTGGAGTCTGTGTCCGAAGCAAACACGGTCTGCAGAAGGCTTTGTTTCAGGCTATGGATGGTCCTGAGTGTTTCAAAACTGTCTTGAAAAAACTGGCGTCGCAGCGCACGAAATGCCTGGGTCTGGTCCGCATCCAGAGTCAATTCTCGTTCAATGAACTCCACCACATCAGGCCCGCCAGGACCGCGTCGCGTGCCGCGGCCTTCACCTGTACCCTGACGCATGGGCCTCTCAATACGCATGTCAGAGGGCATCAGACGTGTCCACCAGAGCGTGCCCAGTGCCAGGGCATTGAGGACTACCAGGACTGTGACACTCCAACCCATGATTCGGTTTTGTCGAATGTAATCCATGATTATTCCTCTGCGCCTGTGTCATAGGTTTCAAAGAGTTCGGAGGACACCGACAATTGGTATTCTGAGGCCATGGTGCTGAGGTAGGTTGCCCGCGACTCCTGAGCCGCGTCTGATGGCGTGAGCGTTATAAAAAAGGTGACAAGATTCAGAAAGATGACCACCATTAAAAGACCTGGGCGAAGCAGGGGGATCCAGGGTCCTTTGACCCGTGAGGGCTCCTGGATCTTTCGAAGCCTGTTGTGCACATGAGACCGAAACCAGGGACCGGCCTTAATGGACTCCGGCTGCTCCAGCAGGGCCATGGTCTCGTCCACTTGCTTTTGAATGTGTGATGGATCGTTCATTGTTACACCTATATACGTTTAGACGCCATTGTATCGGAAATCCTGTGCATTTCACGGAAGATTTTTTTCATAATAGGACTGCAGGTATTTTCGCAGATTGTTCTTGGCACGGTGAACCAGCGATTCTACACCGGACACCGTGTTTCCCATGATCTGTGATACCTCAGCGTGGCTGAGTTGCTCGTAATTCGTTAAAATGATCACTGTACGCTGGTTTTCCGGCAGGGCAGCAATGGCCTGGTTCAGGATCTCTGTGCGTTCCTGGGATTCCAGGTTGGTCTGAGGAGAAGGTGAGGGATCCGGGGGATCCATTGAAACCTCTGTTTCATCTGAACCGAGACCGAATAAGCGTTTGACCTTACCCAGGCGTTTTTTACGCGTCATTTTTCGGACAAAATCCAGCGATTTGGTCACTGCAATCCGGTAGATCCAGGTCGACAGCCTGGATTGCCCGCGAAAACCACTGACCGACTGATACACCTCCACAAACACGTCCTGAGCCACGTCTTCGGCATCCTGCAAATTGTGTACAAATCTGACGCAGGTGCTGACGACCTTGTCCTGATACTCTGTGATCAGCGCATCAAAGGCCTCCGGGTCACCCTGGATCAGGCTTTCGAGTAGTTTTGTTTCGTCCCAAGACATCACTGATTAAGTGTTGTTTCTTACCCCCTGGTTACAGGGCCTTTATGGAACACTTCAGCCATTTAGACAAAAGTGTGGTTCACAATGGTTGAATGCAAAAACAGGATATATTCCATTAACTGTGAACCACTTTGCCGATATGCCTCATGTCGACAAAGTCTAATGTTTTTATGGCATGGGTCTGAGATTCTCCCACTTGACATCCCAATGGCCATTGCGGGGAAATCCCGGCGCCTGTGTGTCCGGCGCTCCGTCCCAGCCTGCGGCCATCATACTGATGGCTGTGAGCAGGGCCCCGTTGCCCGGCAGGTAGATGGGTAGTCTGTTGCTGAGATAATTGTGGCCGTTGACCAGATACGTGTTCTTGACCGTGTTTTTGAGCAGCACATCGATGGCAATGTCAGGTTCACCCAATCGGGCCGCTGTCATGGCGATCATGGGAAAGTCCCATCCCCAGGTACTTTCCCAATCCCAGTCTGTCATGACCCTGCGCAGGGTGCGACGCATGGTTTCTTTGTCAGCCCTGGCGCCTGGTAGAATACCCATGGCACCGAGCAGGGAGGGATGGTCGCGTGTGATCCATCGATTTTCTTCCATCAGATAGACACCGTCTTTCACTGGCAGATCAGACAGGTGCTCTATCACGTGGTCCCATCCGGCGTGACGTCGAAGACCCAGGCGCTGACGCCACTGCTGAGCCACCTTCAGGGCCCAGTCCCAGTATTCCAGTTCGAATGTGGGATTCATGGTCTCTCCGGCAGGGTGACATTCCTGGGCCGGGATCACGGGCGGGCCCAGCACATAGCGCTGCTCGGACTCCTTCCAGTGGGCATAAGAGACCATAAACTCCGCGGTTTGAAACACGAGTTCTTTATAGCGTTCCAGCGTCTGTACATCTGGGTGGGCCCTGTAGCAGAGCTCTGCATAATAAATCGGGTGCGGTTGCTGCCAGATGAGCAGAGTCCCCACATCCGAGGGGCTGTCTCTGCCGTCCGGGCCCACCATCTTGGGCCATCTCACGCCGTCATAGCCCTGCACACGTGTGGCTGCCTGGGCTGCGGGCAGGATATCGGAATACCAGGGCAGGCTCTTTTCGAGCAGGGCGATTCGATCCCACAGGGCAAAGTTGACGGCATGCCACCAGTGCATCTCCAGGTGAAACTTGCCGTGCCAGCTGTTGAAGGTCAGGCCCGTTTCCTGGGGAGGTCTGGAGCCGGCACACTGGATGGCCAGCACATATTGAGACAGGACGATGCGACGCTCCAGTTCCGCAGCGCGCTCGTCTTTGCTGCCTGACAGGTCGATGGCGCCCCCTGTAGACCAGAAGTCTTGCCAGTGGGCCGAACTCAAGGCCAGGGTTTGCGCGGCTGTGACTGTCATCGGGGCAATGGGTGTGTTTGAGAAGCCCGTACAGAATGACAGGACCCGTGAATTGGCCGCAGGCGTCAAGGTATAGACATGGCGGTCAGCGCGTGTCACCCGGGCATCTGACGCATGTTGGATACTGACGTAATACTGATCCTGATCCAGCGTACGGAGCAGGTCTGTTTGCTGGCCGCTTTGATGGATTAGGGTGGTTTGATGTTGATCCGGTCGCGTCCAGTCTTCAGGGGCCTTGCCGAACTGATCTGACCCGTAGGCAAATCTGAATGTGACAGCCAGACGCGCCTGGGCCACGAGATCCGAGTCGATGGTGATGCCCACCAGGTCCAGGCTGGGATGACAGACAGTGCGCACCTCGACCGGTTCATCCTCCACAGTGAAGCGGCTCACAATGACCCCTTGCCAGAGGTCCAGTGTCTGGTCGATATGTTCGATGTCCTGAATCGCGGCCAGAGATCCGTCCTTGAGGGTGATCTCGAGTCCCACGTGCCCGAGTCCCAATCTGTGCGGGCTGGCCCTGAGTGCCTTACCGGCATCCGAGTTTCGACGTGTGGCATAGGGCACAGGCCGGCCGTATGTGTCAAACTCTTCAAAGGTGTCTGCCAAGGTATAGGCCTGGGCATTGGGAAACGAATGCCAACCCCATTGCGACTGTGTACTCAATGGGATGCCGCTGAGGTAGAACTCAGGAAAGCTTTGCAGGCCGGTTACATCCACAGTAAAGGCAAGTTCGCCGTTGCCCACTGACAGAGGCGACAGGGCATTGGCGTCATGTACTCTGGGATTGTGACGGGTCACCAATGCCAGTCGGTCAATGGGTGATGCGACCACCATGCCTGACACACACAGACCCAGCAATGCAGTCTTCAAGTACTGTTGCATAACAACCTTCCTCTCTTATTCTGCGACCTTCTCCGAAATCACGAGCCAGGGATCTGGTTATCCCTGATATCTTCCATAAGGGTATAGACAAACCACGGTTGCCCAAGTTATAACGCAAAAAGTGAGGTTTTCCAAGGGGCTTTGATTCAGTCTCAGGTTTTTGTCCCGTTTGATTGTCAAACAGGGGTGGCCTTCTCCTGAAAAAATCGTATAATACATCTTTTTACATGTAAATACTAAGGAGTCGTGTATGGCAGCAAAAATCATTGACGGCAAGCAGGTCGCAGCAGATATGCGTGCGGAATTAAAAGCGCAAGTGGCTGACCTTAAAACTCAGGGCGTGGTCCCCGGACTTGGTGTGATTCTCGTGGGGGATGACCCTGCGTCCAGATCGTATGTCACAGCCAAGGAACGGGCCTGTGAAGAGATCGGCCTTCATTCGGATGACAATCGTCTCCCTGCAGATACCTCACAGGAGGATCTGTTGGCCTTGGTTCAGAAGATGAACAAAGATCCCAAGATCAACGGCATCCTCGTGCAACTGCCCCTGCCCAAACACCTGGACGAAGATGAAGTCCTCCTGGCCATCAGCCCGGACAAGGATGTGGATGGTTTTCATCCGGTCAGCGTGGGGCGCATGGTGGTGGGCCAGAAGTCCTTTTTGTCCTGCACACCGCATGGTGTGATTCAGTTGCTCCTTCGAAGTGGGGTGAAGATCGAAGGCGCCAATGTCGTGATCGTGGGACGCAGCAACATTGTGGGCAAACCCCTGGCCAACATGCTCATTCAAAAGAGCCCTCTGGGCAATGCCACTGTGACTGTGTGTCACACGCGCACCAAGGACATGGCCCGCTACACGCGTGAGGCAGACATCGTCATTGCAGCCGCAGGCCGGCCCAATACGGTCACTGCAGACATGGTCAAGGACGGGGCCGTGGTCATTGACGTGGGTGTCAATCGCGTGGAAGACGCCACCAAGAAGAGCGGCTTCAGACTCGTGGGTGACGTGGACTTTGACGCCATCAAGGAAAAGGCCTCCTTTATCACACCAGTCCCAGGAGGCGTGGGTCCCATGACCATCACCATGCTCCTGTTCAACACCGTAGAATCCGCCCGGCGAGCCGCCGGCATGGAGTGACATGCTCTCCATCGGGTCTCCCATGTCTCGGGAGACCCGTTTTTTTTATATCCTCTCGTCTGCCCAATACCCGTACATTGATTCTCTCGCAAAGTTGTTAAATGCCTGGGGGAGCGCAAAGGATCTTTTATAACAACCAATGACCAAGAACGAATGACTGCTTTTTTATCTCTCGCCCGTTCGCTGTCGCTCACTTGAGAACGCTGAGGCCGCAGAGAAATTCGATCTGATGATCGAATAGGGTTGTTTCTTGCTGCTGATTTAAGGGATGGACGCAGATAGTCCGCTGTTCCAGCGAATTGGTGCCAGGAACGGTTTGTAGCGTATGTCAGGATTCGATGCCCTCAGTGTCACAGTGACCGCACTCCAGTGTAGCACACTGACCCTGAGATCAGTTGCCGGCGTGTTCGACATCATCGCTGCGAATCGTGCGGGCTATCCTTTAAAAGTGTGGAGGTTATTTCGGAGGGGCAGGGTTCCTGCTAACGATACCGTTCACGCGCGGCTATCAGCCTTCGCGTGGAACGTTTGGTTGGGAGAGTCTCTTGACTTCTTTGTGTCGAAAGCAGTCAGTGGTGTGGTCGTTTACCATCCCCACTGCTTGCATGAATGCATAGCATATCGTTGAACCTACGAAGTTAAATCCTCGTTTCTTCAGGTCTCTACTCATCGTGTCAGACAGTTTGGTCTTCGCCGGGATCTCTGCTATTGATTTCCAGGCATTCTCGCTTGGGGTCCCATCTACATAGCGCCAGAGATATGAATCCAACGATCCGTATTCCCCCTGGATGTCAAGAACACCTCTCGCATTCTTGATGGCCGACTCTACCTTCAGGCGGTTTCGCACGATTCCCGCATCGGCAAGCAGGCGTGCCACGTCTGCTTCCGTGTACTTAGCAATACGCTCAACATCAAAGGCGTGAAATGCCTTTCGATAATTCTCCCGTTTCTTCAGGATGGTCAGCCAGCTTAGACCCGCCTGTGCTCCCTCTAGAATGAGAAACTCAAACAGAAGACGATCATCATGAACGGGGACGCCCCAGTCCTCATCGTGATAGGCGACATATAGGGGGTCACTCCCACACCATTCGCATCTCTTCATCATATTTCTCCAGTGCCCAACGCACGGGATGAGGAGCGGCCGTCTCGCTGCATTCAGATGTCTTAGGCATCTCCAGAGAATCAGTTTCGATTCACAATGGCCGTGCAGACCGCCGCTTTGGCCTCAAGCCAATGGAGGGTAGCGGTAAACGTTTCCTCAATAGTGGCTTCTCCCATTGCCTGACGGCGCATAGCTTCGTCCCTCATTTTCTCTCTTAGAGGCACGATTCTTTGAAGTTCAGCGACAACGCTATCGAATTCACCCAGGCTCTCGGCGAGTCGAACCTTAGCTTGCCCGAGTTCGAGCTCAGTACTAAGTACATCGGTAGTGGCTTCTCCCCTTGCCCGCTTGCCTATAGCTTCGTCCCTCATTTTCTCTCTTGAAGACACAATGCTTCGAAGTTCGGCGACAACGCTATCGAATTCACCCTGGTTCTTGGCGAGTCGAACCTTAGCCTGCCTTAGTTCGATCTTAGCATTGAGTACATCCGTATAGTCAGCACGATCCATCAGGTGTTCACCTTCGACTCTTGCGAGCCACCTACCCTTTACATCAACGATTCGCTCCAGTAAGGCTGTCAATTCGGCTGATGTGTCGGCCGAATTGACAGCCGAGTTTCGGGTTTCAGATGCATCGCCATGCGCCTGAAATACAATGGCAAGGGAAAGCATTACTGCACATACAACAATTCCTGAGATCATTCTAATCTTCATGTCTACACCTTCCTTTTTCTACTCTGACATAACGCATCGGCTGAGGAGCGACGCGCAGCGGCGTCTCGCTCAAGCCGGATGTTGTGCTTGGTATGCAGACCAGGGCTTGATCTTCTTGAGGGCTGGGCCGATGGTCCGTTCTGTGGCCTCTACGTCATGAGCTGCCTGGGCACGCAGCCAATAGCCATTGGATAACCCAAAGAAGCGGCAGAGTCGCAAGTCTGTATCAGCAGTGACTGCGCGTTTTCCTGAGACAATCTGGCTGATTCGTTGAGCGGACACGCCAAGTTCTTTGGCTAGACGGTACTGACTGAGCCCCATAGGTTTCAGGAACTCTTCCAAGAGAATCTCGCCAGGAGTAATGGGTTCGAGTTTTCTCATAATGTATTCTCCTTAGTGGTAATCAACGATTTCCACATCATGTGCACCCGCATCCATCCAGCGAAAGCAAACGCGCCACTGATCATTGATACGAATGCTGTATTGGGCAGAACGCCCGCCTCTGAGTGCTTCAAGGCGATTGCTCGGTGGTACTCTCAGATCATCGAGTCGAGCAGCAATCTCTAGCTGCCTAAGCTTGCGTCTTGCAACTTTGGCAATATTCACGAATCGCCTCACATTACGGCCTTCTGAAAGGGCTTTCGTGTCTTTACATTTGAATGAACTGATCACAGCAGAATATAGTAACGCATCGCGTGATTAGTGTCAAGTGTGATCTCAAGAATGCTAAAAGCACAGCGCACGGGATGAGGAGCGGCCTTTAGGCCGTCTCATTCTATCCCGATGATGTTTCTTGAAACACAGGACTATTTTCAACTAGCCAAAATGACTTATAAAATCCGAGGACTGGGACCTATATAGGCAACCCCTTAAACCCCTGAATCCCCCGTAGCGGTGATTAGACTCCTGTAGCATGACTCCGACCCCTTGCTCTGATTTAGATTTCAATGATCGCGAATGGTTGGAGCAGGACGTTGATTATCCCGCAATATTGCGAGCTATACAAGATATTGAAACTGGCAAAAAACGCGTGCAGTAAGCATCGAAGGATACCGGAAAACCCGGAAGTAGAAACGGTCTACTCAGGCCCCACTGGAGCCGCCAGACATTGGGAGGGAAATAGGGCCAGGCCATATTAAAACTTTATTCATATGTCCTTTTGGGGTAAATCCGCTGAATATCACAAACATGAAGTGTATTGTTTTACAGAACAAAGCTGATCAATAATGGGCAAGCAAGTCATTGAGGTAGAAACTCGCTTCGAGAGCAGGGACTGGCGTGGGCCATCTGATTCCAGAGTAATGAGGAGTCCTGGAAGGACTCGATCAGCGGATCTTCGCATGGATGAAGCAATCGATTCCGCGGCAGCACCCCCTAGGGATCTTCGCTCCCCTAGGGATCTTCGACTTCATGGAATTTCAGGCACTTCATGGTAAACAAAACAGCTTTTGGTTTTAAGTGATTGGCTTTTGGTTTTAGGGTCTACGTTCACGGTTGGCGGCTGTCGCTGACTTTCTGTTATTTCTCTGCGGTCTCAGCGATCTCTGCGAGAGGGATCACTTTTAGCTTGAATTCCTGCACTGCACAGTACAAGACCGGGACGATGAGCA
Source organism: Phycisphaerae bacterium (assembly GCA_021736645.1). Lineage (GTDB taxonomy): Bacteria > Planctomycetota > Phycisphaerae > Sedimentisphaerales > Anaerobacaceae > JAIPFM01. Next base: position 15,551 of record JAIPFM010000070.1, read on the forward strand.
TGGTGATCACTTCAACGATCATGCCGCCGAATGACGGGATGGCCATGGGGACCATGACGTCACTGCCTCGTCCCGTGCTGGTTAAAATCGGTATAAGAGCGAGGATCGTGGTCGCGGTGGTCATGAGACAGGCGCGGATGCGACGTTGGCCGGCTGCTGCTGTGGCCTCACGGATCTGGTCCACGGTGGTGGTCTTGTTCTCTCTGAACGATTGCTCCAGATAGGTGGCCATGACCACGCCGTCGTCCGAGGCAATGCCGAACAGGGCCAGGAATCCGACCCACACGGCCACGCTGACATTGACGGGATGGATCTGGAAGAGGGTCTGGAGGTTCACACCAAAGACCGTGACATCCAGGAACCATGGCTGGCCATACAGCCACAGCATCAGAAAACCACCGGACCAGGCCACCAGGATGCCGAGAAACACGAGACCCGTGGTGACCGCAGACTTGAATTGAAAATAGAGGATCAGAAAGATGAGAAACAGGGCCGCAGGCAGGACCACGGCCAATGTCTTTTGCGAACGGATCTGGTTTTCGTAGTTGCCTGCAAAGGTGTAGCTCACACCGGCGGGCAACACAAACTCACCGGACGCGATCTTGGCATCCAGATACACCTGGCATTCTTCCACCACATCGACCTCTGCATGACCGGTCATCTTGTCGAACAGGACATACCCGATGAGGAATGTGTCTTCGCTCTTGATCACCTGGGGGCCGCGTACATATTGGAAACCGGCCACTTCGGTCATGGGGATCTGGGCCCCGTCCGACGCAGGCACCAGGATCTTGCCGAGGCTTTCGATCCGGTCTCGTAGTTCGCGCTGATAACGCACACGCACAGGGAAGCGTTCCCTGCCCTCCACCGTGGTGGTGACCTTCATGCCGCCGATGGCCACCTCGACCACGTCCTGGAAGGCCCGCATCTTGACGCCGTAACGCGCCAGGGCCGCCCGGTCCGGGACGATCTCCAGATAGGGCTTGCCCACGATGCGGTCCGCAAACACGGCTGAGGCCTGTACCGAGGGCACCTCCTTGAGCAGGCGTTCCAGATCCAGGCCGACCTTTTCAATGGTCTCCAGATTGGGGCCCTTGACCTTGATGCCCATGGGCGCTCGCATACCGCTCTGCAGCATGACAATGCGTGCGGCAATGGGCTGGAGTTTGGGCGCGCTGGTCGTACCTTCGATTCTGGCGGCCTTGACGATTTCGTCCCAGATGTCGTCCGGTGTCTTGATGTGGTCGCGCCACTGGCGGAAGGGACGCCCGTGTTCATCCGGGATCAGGTCATGGAATTCATCGCGAACAAATTCTCCGGTATTCTCATCGTACTGAAAATTGACACGATGCCCGTTTTTGTCTGTGATGTATTCTGATTTGTAATTGATCACCGTCTCGATCATGGAGATCGGGGCCGGGTCCAGCGGGGTTTCTGCCCGACCGATCTTACCGACCACACTTTCGATTTCCGGCAGATTTCGCAGGGCCATGTCCTGTTTGCTCAGCACGTCCATGGACTCCCCAATGGAGGCATGCACCATGGTGGTGGGCATGAGCAGGTACGATCCCTCATCCAGGGGCGGCATGAATTCCTTGCCCAGGCCGGGGAAGGCGTCTGTGCCCGCAACCCAGAAGGCGGTGGACTTTACGCCCTCTGGGGCGGCCTTGAACACGGTGTCGAATCCGAGCCAGGCGCAGGCGCCTGCGATCATAAGTGCCGTGGGAATGGACAGGAAAATCAGCTTGTGGCGCAGGCACCACCTTAGAATCGAAGGGTAAAAGTACTGGAACACACGAAAGGCCCCGATCAGAAGTCCCACGATTCCGGCCACGAATATAAAGTTCCTGAACAGTCCGTCCTCTGCACCCAGGGGTTCCCAATGCTGACTGAGCAGGACACCCACAAAGAGCACTGCGAGAATGTTGGCCATCCACGGTCCCCAGCGACGTACAGACTCGGGCAGGCGATCGGCCGCCAGGTAATAGGCACCGAACAGAATGAGCACCACACCTGCCCACCAGTTCAGCAGGAAACCAGTGGTGACACCCACCAGGACAACGAGTCCGTGCAGCAGGTGTTTTATGGTCTTGCCTCGTCCTGGCAGTCTTCCGCAAAACAGGACATGCGCAGCCGGCGGGATCACGACCAGGGCCACCACCACAGAGGCGATCAGGGCAAAGCTCTTGGTGTAGGCCAGGGGTTTGAAGAGCTTGCCTTCAGCACCGACCATAGTAAAGACCGGGAGAAAACTGATGATCGTGGTGGACACGGCCGTGAGCACGGCACTGCCCACTTCACTGGCAGCGCGGTGCACCACCTCCAGACGCGATTCAGCAGGATCTGCCTCATCCAGGTGCCGCAGAATGTTTTCGCAGATCACAATGCCCATGTCCACCATGGTGCCAATGGCAATGGCAATACCGGACAGGGCCACAATGTTGGCGTCCACGCCAAAGGTCTTCATGGCAATGAAGCACATGAGCACTGCAATGGGCAGCAGGCCGCTGATCAGGATACTGCTGCGCAGGTGCATGACCATGAGAATCACCACCATGATCGTGATCAGGATCTCTTCCGTGAGCGCAGAGTGCAGGGTGCCGAGCGTTTCATAGATCAGGCCGGTGCGGTCGTAAAAGGGCACGACTGTCACCTGGCTGGTGGTGGCCCATGTCGGCCAGTCTGCCACAGGCAGGTCCCTCAAGTGGGCCAGCCAGGCTGCCTGATTCAGGGACGAACCTTGATAGGCCTCGAAAAAGTTGTCCCGGGCGTAGGCTCGAATCTGTTCGGCTGAGACCTGGGTATAGTCAATGGTCACCTTAGACGGCAGGCCCGGCGAGATCTCCTGGATCTTCTGTTTCAGATGTTTGATCACAGCCAGGGGATTGTCACCATATCGGGCCACGACCACGCCGCCCACGGCTTCTGCGCCCCCTTTATCCAGGGCACCGCGCCGCAGGGCCGGTCCCATGGCCACAGACGCCACGTCCTTGACCAGGACCGGGACATTGTCCACGACCTTGATCACACTGGTTTCAATGTCACTGATCTGCTTGATAAAGCCAATGCCGCGAATAAAGTACTCCACACGATTGACTTCCAAAGTCTTGGCACCCACATCGATGTTGGACCCCTTGACCGCCATGACCACATCGCCCAGGGTGACCCCGTAGGCACGCATGGCATCCGGGTCCACATCGATCTGGTATTCCCTGACGAATCCGCCCACTGACCCCACTTCACTGACCCCGTCTGCACTGAGCAGGCCGTAGCGCACATACCAGTCCTGCACGGTGCGGAGCTCCTCCAGATCCCAGCCCCCTGCAGGGCGGCCTTCAGGGTCACGCCCCTCCAGCGTATACCAGTAGACCTGGCCGAGGGCCGTGGCGTCCGGGCCCAGTGCAGGCTGCACGCCCTCCGGTAACGTGCCGGCCGGTAAACTGTTGAGCTTTTCCAGGACACGGCTGCGCGACCAGTAGAAGTCCACATTCTCCTTGAAGATGATGTATACCGTGGAAAAACCGAACATGGAATAGCTGCGGATGGTCTTCACACCCGGAACACCCAGCAGGGATACGGTCATGGGATAACTGATCTGATCCTCCACGTCCTGCGGGGAGCGTCCCATCCACTCGGTAAACACGATCTGCTGATTCTCACCAATATCGGGAATCGCATCCACTGGCACGGGTCTGCGCATCATGCCGCCCAGGTCCCAGTCAAACGGTGCCACGATCACGCCCCAACCCACAGTGAAGAGGACCAATAGCCAGACCACAAGTTTATGGGTCAGGCAAAACCGCATCATCCTGCCCATCAGAGATTTCTGTTCAGTTGTCTGTGTTTCGTTCATTTGCCTACCGTTGTGCTAATTCGTTTTTATCTCTCGCAAAGGCGCGAAGAACGCAAAGAAAAAGAAAAACTAGTTAAAGAACTTTGCGTCCTTTGCGCCTTTGCGAGAGACTTCTTTTTTTAGTCGTTTTCTCTCAGGCCATTGACAACACGAGTGATGCCTTGCTTCATAAGAGGTTCACCAAAATTTAGGAGCAGTCCAAGTTTCTTGTCGGACAATCTTAGATAAGTCAACAACTGCTTCTTATGGGCGTTATTCACACTCTCGACACACTTTAGTTCAAGGATGACTTTGTCGTCAAGAATCACATCTGCCCGAAAACCTTCCTCGAATTCAATCTCGCGATATCGAATGGGGATTGCGACCTGACGAGCCACTTTGACTCCCAACGCCGATAATTCATAGCAGATTGCAGCTTCGTAAACACTCTCAAGCAATCCCGGCCCCAACTCTTTGTGAACAGTCATAGCCGCGTCTAGCACAACTTTACTAATCTCATTTTCATTCATAGTTCTTTATCTTTGCGTTCTTAGCGTCTTTGCGAGAGGCAATTCTTTTAATCTTCACCTTCAGTCTTCAACACTTCCACCAAACTGCCGCACTTCAACATCATGGCGCCGAAGTAGGGGTTCGCAATGTCATTGCTGTCCTGGAGCCAGTTGGCGCCCCGGTTGTCAAAGGCCATGGGGCAGTGGAACTGGTACGCCGGCCGGTCTGCGGGCACGCCGAAGCGTCTGGCCAGGCTGGTCAGGGTCTGTGACAGTTGATGGAACAGTTCACGGGCAGCCTTGATATCCTGCGTGTCTGCTGCTTTAGTCAGTGTCTTTTTCAGGTCCCTGCCGGCGGTCATCCACGCCATATGGTCGTCGTCTGTCACCAGGGACATGTCCACCGCAGACAGGGCGGCCTGGGCCTGTCTGGCGGCGACTTCAGCCTGCGCCGCATCGTCATTGGCCAGGGCGGCCTGCATGGCAAAGTAGGGGCCAAAGAGGCCGGTGAGTTGCGTTTTGAACTCAGGATGGACTGGGCCGCGTGATATCATCTCGCGATCAGGCACGGCCTCGGGCTGCATGGACATCATACTGGGCTTGGCCTGGATCTGGAGGCTGCTGTCGATCTTGAAGTTGCCCCTGACCACCACGAGTTCACCCTCTGTGAGACCGCTTGTCACGACATAGAAGTCATTGGCTCTGGGGCCAAGCACGATCTCGCGGCCTTCAAACGTGGGCCTGTTCACATCCGGCACCTGCACATAGACAATGGCCCGCGTGCCCGTGATCAGCGGCGCCGTGGCGGGAATCACCAGGGGCCTGTCAATGTCCTGCGGTGCAGTGCCCACGTAACCCAGGGATTCGGTCTGCACCAGGGGCATGCCGCACAGGTCACAGTTGTCAGGTCCATCCTTCACGATTTCCGGATGCATGGGACAGATCCATTTGCCAGCCAGGTCCACATCCAGGATCCGAGCATTGGTGGCGATCTGCGCCTGGGCCACGGCCTTGATAAACATGCCGGGCTTGAGTCGGCCGTCTGTATTCGGCACATTCACGCGGACCTTGACGGTTCGTGTACGCTGATCAAGAATCGGGTCAATAAAGCTGATCATGCCCGTAAAGGTTTCACCTGGAAAGGAGATGGTCGTGAATGTCACGGCCTGACCGTATCGCAGCCAGTGCAGGTCCGATTCGTACGCATCCAGTTTGACCCAGACCTGTGACAGATCCGCAATGGTGTAGATCTGTGTGCCTTCCTTGACATACATGCCGTCCACGGCATTTTTGTGGATCACGATGCCGCTTGTGGGTGCGTAGATCGTCATATGATCGGAGACTTCGCCGGTGGTCTCGATCTGCTGGATCTGTTCAGGCGTGAGGCCCCACAAACGCAGCTTTTCGCGGGATGCCTTGACTGTGGATTGTGTCATGTCCTGCATGATGGACTGGCTGCTGTTTTCCATATTCTTGACGGCCTTGAGCGCCTGGAGTAGTTCTTCCTGAGCACTGATCAGTTCCGGACTGTACAGCCAGACCATGTGGTCGCCCTTGCGCACGGGCAGACCCGTATAATCCACATAGAGCCTGTCCAGCCTGCCCGGTATCCAGGCCGTGATGTAGGACAGGCGTGTTTCGTCGTAATCGACCTTGCCCACCATGCGCACGGACGCACTCACAAAGCGGCGTTCCACAGGTGCGGTTTCTATGTTCATGAGCTGCGCTGCGTTTGGGCTGACTGATAATTGTCTCGGGCCCAGGGCACTGTCACTATCATCCGAGGTCAAGGGAATAAGATCCATATTACAGATCGGGCATAGTCCAGGCTCGTCTTTGCGTACCTGCGGATGCATGGAACAGGTCCAGATGGTCTTGGGAGCTTCTGCGCCCTGGTCAGGGAGATGTGGATCAGAGGCATTGGGTGCAGAACCAGGACCTCCAGAAAATCTCATGACGATCAGGCCCAGGACAAAGGCAACGATCAGCCAACCTGCTTTGGGTGCTGCCGCCTTGAGTGTGCCACCGAGTGATTTGGTTTTGTCTGACATGTTGTTTCCTTTTTTGGAGATCACAGATCACGGTTCACAGATCGCAGTTGGGAACTGCCTTGGCCTTAACTGTGATCAGCGATCAGCGATCTGCGATCTTTTCCATGGGGCGACCCACAAGCCATTCCACCTTGGCCAGGCTCTGGGCGTAATTGGCCAGGGCCCTTTCTCTGGCCAGGGCAAACTCCAGCAGCACACGCTCTGCATCGATCAAGTCTGTAAAGCTGCCGGATCCTGCACGGAACGCAGCTTCAGTGACCTTCAGGGATTCATTGGCCTTGGGCAGCAGTGTGTCCCCGTAGAGATTAATTTTACGCTGGGCATCCTGGAGCTGATACACGGCCATTTGTAATTGGGCAGACAATGTGTTCATAGCATGCTTCTTGTCCTGCTGTGCCACCAGGTGTCGGAGTTTGGCTTCCCGTATGGAGGCCCTGTTCTTTTCCTGCCACAGGGGAATGGTCAGGGACAGCGACGCCACCACCGGATCCTTGCCGCTGTCCGGCGGTGTACCGTAAACGGCGTTTCCCGTGTCAATGGCGCTGAGGCCCAGGGCGAAATCAGGGCGTGTGTCCTTGCGGGCCAGGCGCACACTGCGTTCGCTTTTTGTGACTTCAAACCCCAGGGCCCTGAGTTGAGGATTCGATGCGCCCAGAGCCTCCGTGAGATCGGCTTCGTTGACGTCCACAGGCTGAAATGTCAGGGGACCCGGCCAGGGCAGAGGTGCCTGAACCGGGCGATTTAAGGCGGCATTCAGGCGAACCGTCAGGGGACCCTGTAATGCTTCCAACGTGCGATGTCGATCATCCAGTTTGCCCCATTCCACCTGGGCACGAATCACGGCCGGGTGACTTGCTGCCGATGCCTGATAGCGGCTGAGAGCCACGGACTCAAGGTGCTTGACCAGGTCCACATTGTCTTGCGTGATTTTGACGGCCTGGGCCAGATACGCATACTCGTAAAACGCGTCCTTGACTTCAAAGAAGAGTTTCTGTTTGGCAGCTTCATACCGTTGCTGTGCAGCCAGAGCCCCCTGACCTGCCGCATCGGCTGCCAGGTCCAGCTTCCCGAACCAGGGAAAGGCCTGCATCAGGCCAAAGCTCTGCTTCTGAGGTCCCACGCGTGTCTCGACCTCCTCGATAAAGTACTTGTATTCAAACTTCGGATCCGGCAGGGCCCTGACCTGAGGCACACGTTCCAGCGCGGCTTTCCATTGATTGAACGCAGCCTCCAGGCCGGGATTGTTGCGGGCCGCATAGGCGAGATAGTCTTGCAGTGTAGCGGCGTCATCCAGTGTCACCTGCATGACGTTGGATGGTGTGGCCCCATGCGCTGTCACGGGGGCACAGAGAACCAGACTGAACATTGCGATTGAAGCAAAGAGCATTTTTTTAAAACGTATGCTGAGTTCCATAAGTGTCTCCGTACCAGAGCCCTGTGTCAGATGACAGGTCATGCCTTTGAAGACCGTCATAACATCACCCACCCAATGATCATTGTCTGTAATCATAGTATATCACTCAGGATTGTCAATGATGAAGCGCTGTCAGGCCAATCACCACACTCAACTGGAGGGTTCGTTTCATTGTCATGGCGAATCTCCTTAAAGTAAATGGTCTATACGGATTTCAATCAACACCCTATAGAGCGACCGGAGCTGTGCAAAGATTCCCGGAAAATGTCATTAGATGACGTACTTTTACGGGAGAAGCAGGGATCAGGGTTTTTTCAGAGGTATTGCCGGGGCTGAAGGTCCATTGTAGATGTGGGGGGAAAAGCCCAAGTCTTTTTGGAAGTATTCGGCCGGGTGCATGCAATTTAAGAGAGAACAACCCTGTCGTATGTTCTCGTTGGCTAGAGCTGGTTTCAAAACTGATTTTGAAGCGAAATCGAGCGAGAAGCTCTTGGTCAAGGCCTGAGGTGAAAAGGGCTCGGAGGCATGCTGGAGCATGTCGAGAACCCTTTTTTTCGAAAACGCAGATCCACGAGTTTCGCAGCCGATTGCAGCCGAAAGGAGTTTTGAAACCAGCTCTAGGATTCCCTGGGCACCAACTGCGGCCCTCAACGGCCACTCAAGCCTCCGGCCCGAGGCTTGAGTATTGGCTGTCTCAGTCCAACATGTCCAGCAGGATTAGTTCCGCTTCCTGACGCACTGTGACGGTCTTTCGAAGGTCCTCTTGTGCTTCGGCAAGTTGCTGCTTGACCGCCTCTTTTGCCTCATGCAATGCAGTGAGTTGTGTTTTGATTTCATCTGGTGTGGCCAGGGTGTCGTCGAGTACGGTTCGTAATTGCGCCCGGGCTGATTCCATGGCAGCTTGTTCCTTGGTCGGAGCACCCTGACCGCTGCCCATCATATGCCCGCCCATCATATTACCGCCCATCATACCGCCGCCCATCATGCCGCGACCCATCATACCGCCGCCCATCATAGCACCACCCATCATGCTTGCGCCTCGGGTTTGTTGGCTGAGCTTTGAAACTTTCATGACGCGAGGTCCAAGGATCTGCCACTCCTGCTCGGTGGCCCCAACTTGTTCCCGCAGATGTTGTTCCATCATTTTTTGCATCTGCTCAGGATCGTGCTGTGCGCCCATCATGCTGCCGGCTCTCGGGTTGCGTTGCGCCCGCCGCTGTCCCTGAATGTCGCTCCTACGCGCGCGCTGCCTCTGCTGTGACAGCGTATCGTTGACAAAAAAGAGTCCAATGAGGGCAACCCCTGCGATGCCCAGAAATGTTTTTCTTCCCAACATGTCTTATCTCCGTCATGAACAGTCGTATTCTGATTTCATTAGTTTTGGATTGGGCAGTGCCAGCGATCTTTGTTGCTGTTTTGTATCCCAATATCACCTTTTAAACGTCGAGAGTCAAAGATCTCCTGCGGAATTTATTGAGGAACTTAGCAAATTTGTGTTTGCAGGGTTGACTGATGCCCGGTTTTAATAGGTGTATGCCTTTGTGGCCATCGTACGTCCCGATCGCGAGATAGGCTGTTCTCGCACCTTCCCCAGCAGGCTCGGGAGGCATGTGATCAAGCGCACTTGCATGTCCCTGTCTTTGATGGTATGCTTTGGCCCATTGAAAAACCGCCATGATGACAAGGAGGCTGCATGCAATTCAGGAAACAGATGCTGTCTGAGGCCGCTCAGGGGTATTGTATTACATCGCTTTCGATTCTGGGCCAGGATCGCATCATTGCTGCGCCTGAAGCCCCAGGGCCGACACTGGTCTTTACTGCGCCGAACTGGACGTGTTCCGTGTTGGCCACGGAGCCTGGGGGGTGCATGGGATTTGCCATGGTACCCGGGCGGCCCGATGCCCTGTTTATGATTACCAGGTTTTATCCCATTTTTAAATCCGAGCAGGCCGGTGTCCATCTGTACCAGGCCTCTGATGGATTGAATACACCCTGGGCTGGTCAGCGCATTATTGACTTGCCGTTTGTGCATCGGATCTCAGTGGTGGGCAATGGCATGGACAATTACCTGGTGGCAGCTTCAGTGTGTGAGGGAAAGGACTTTCAAGATGACTGGTCCAAGCCAGGGGCTGTTTACGCGGCGAAAATCCAGGACGATCTGGCCGGCCCCTGGAAACTGGTGCCCATCCTGGAGGGGATTCATCAGAATCACGGGATGCAGGTGCGATCCTTTCAAGGCAAGCCCTGTGTTTATGTCGCAGCCACTGAAGGCGTATTTCGTCTGGCGGTCCCTGCATCAGGACAGAGTGAGTGGCAAGTCACCCAACTGCTGGACCACAAAGTGAGTGAACTCTATCTGGCGGACCTGGATGGAGACGGCCAGGATGAGATGGCCGTGATTGAACCATTTCATGGCAATACCATGTCTGTGTATAAAAATGTAAACAACACATGGCAGAAGATCTATTCCGCAGCCCTGGCATTTGGCCATGGTCTGTGGGCCGGGACATTTGGTGAATCTCAGGTTGTGTTTGCCGGGAATCGATCGGGTGACGCCAACCTCGCCTGTTTTAGAGTGACTTCAAGCGATCCCTTTGCCATGGAGGCCTCCGTGGTGGACGAAGGCTCGGGTACCACCAACCTGGATGTGATTCAAACGAAACAAGGCAGTGCCCTGATTGCCTCCAATCCCGGGCACGGAGAATACGCTATTTATTATTCAGTGTAGAGTTCAAAGTTCATAGTACAAAGTTGTCTGAACAGGACCTCAATCAACTTTGTACTCAGCACTCTGAACTTTGAACTCTCAAGGAGATCCCTATGTCAGAGAAACTCGGTTTTATTGGTCTGGGTGTGATGGGCGGCCACATGGCACGACATCTCAGTGAGGTATATGCATTGACTGTGTTTGATGTTGATCCTGACAAGGTGGCAGCCCTGGATAAGGCTGAACCGGCCGCGAGCGTTCAGCAGGTGGGGCGGACCGCTGAAGTGGTACTGCTGTCCTTACCAAGCTCACAGATTGTCGAGGAAGTGATTATTGGCAATGAAGGTTTGCTGTCTGTGATGAAACAGGGTGGTCTGGTCATTGACACCAGTACCACTGAACCCACCGTATCAAAGAAGATAGCAGCCAGGCTGTCGGATCAGGGCATTGAGTTTATGGACGCCCCGGTGAGCGGGGGAGAGGGCGCAGCTCGAGGCGCTTCCCTGGCTGTGATGGCAGGGGCCTCACCTGAGGTCTTTAAACGAGGTTTGCCCTACTTGGAGGTGTTTGGCAAGTCTGTGGTCCATGTGGGTGACATTGGCAGCGGAGGCGTGACCAAGCTGATCAACAACATGATCGTGGGTGCCACCTTTGCCGTGATTGCCGAAGGATTTGCCCTGGGCAAGACCAATGGTCTGGATCCTGAGGTCCTGTACAAGGCAATCAAGGATGGCTGGGCCGGCTCAACCGTATTGGACGTGGCAGCCCCAGGCATCATTGAACGGAATTTCACACCGGGCGGCACCATTGATCTTCTCTTCAAGGACATTGGGTATGCGCTCTCATTGGCACGCACACACAATGTGCCTGTGCCCATGACTGCCATGTCAGACGAGATTTTCAAGGCGGCCCGTGCCTCCGGTCGTGGCGGTCAGGCCCAGCAGGTGATTATTGA
>JAIPFM010000072.1 GCA_021736645.1 Phycisphaerae bacterium
TCGCTTCCCTCGTATCCCCACGCCTGAACACCGTCATAATGGCTGTGGCAGATGAACCCCCGCCACAAAGAGGCGATCTCGTTGTCATGGAGTCCGATGAAATTGCAGGCGATATCGACCTTTAGTATTTACTGAGCAAGGGGTGGCAATGCTTTCCAGTGTTCTCCGCAGTAAACAAGCCGTTGAGATTAATATCCAGATTATGCGAGCTTTTGCACGTTAACGTCAATTACTCAGCATACACAAAGAACTGGCCAAGCGTTTAACACGGTTTGAAAATCAAATGAAGGATCAGGATGATGCTATTGCTCATCAATTTCAGGAGGTTTTTACTCTCCTGGAGCAGCTATTCCAGACACCTGAATCCAAAAGAAGCCTATTGGCTGTCTGTCCGAATTAAAAGATCACAAAAGCAAAGCTAAGGTGAACCAAACAACCAGGAACTGACTGCACGAAAGAGATAGTTTGCCTCGGGCAACCTATCCTTCAGTGATTAAATATGAACACGCAGGTTTGGAAGAAGGCCATGAGACTGAAGGGTATCGAAAGAAAAGTGCCCAGCCGTAAATCGACTGAAAAGCCAAGTCGAAAAAAATCCAATATCCAATACGGAAAACAACGGCTTCCCTGGAGCAAATGCAGCCGCGACAGCGGCGCAAAACAACTCAGGAATGTCCAATGTCCACGGATGGAAGTCGCTGCGCTCCATTGTCCTAATTTGGTATTCGTTAGTTTGCAAAAACGTTCATTGACCCGTCAAACGCCCAAGCCCTTCGAGGGAAATTGCTGGATGGGACAATCCATTTAGCGACGAAGGAGCGTGGATTCTTTTAGGAGTGGTCGTTAACTCGGTAGCTCCATAGCGGAGAGGGCAGCAGGTGTCCGGTGTCAATGGTCTCTGCTGCGTCCTGGGAAGACAGCTTTTTCTTCAGCTCCGGAATTTCCGAAAGGATCCACAGGGCCAGCCGATAGCGCTGTTCGATCAGCTCACATTCCAATCTGTAGGGATGCCCAAGGCAGTGGTTGTAAAAAAGGGCGTGGGTACTGCATCCGCCGCCACATAGGGCCCGGAGCCAGCAGTGGACGCAGCCTGTTCTTCCGTTGAAGTATTTCTCCCGCCATGGCCGTTGGAGGTTCTCGATAAGACCTTGCTCCAAATTTCCCAATTTGGCGTCCTCAAGCCCCGTGGACATGTGGCAGGCATAAATGTCCCTTTCAGCAGTCACTGCCAGGGTGGTGATCCCCGCACCGCAGCGGGAGAGCCTAGGCTTGGCCCGGGCCAGCCGAATAATGGCATCGTCAAAGTCCCAGAGGCAGAATGGCTTGCCCCGTCGCCACTGCCCGACGTAGTATCGGGCAAGGTCCGCATAGGCCCGCTTTACGGCGGACAGATCCCGCCAGCGAAGGGCCAGGGGATGGACAGCCGGTAAGAATACCGGCTCATAGGCGATGTTTCTGGAAAATCCGCTCTCCACAAGAAAACGGATATTGGAAAGAAATGCGGCGCTCTGGCGTGTGAAGGTCCCGCGCAAGGTGATCCGCGCGCCTATGGGCAGATGCCCGGCAATCTCCAGGCACCGGCGGATGGCCTGCAGGGAGCCGCTGCTGTCGGCAAACGGGCGGTACCGGTCATGGCAGGTCTCGGGCCCGTCCATGCTCACCGTGAGGCTGAAAGCCTGTTCATCGAGTTGCAAAAGGGTCGGGGCACTGAGCAAAACGCCGTTGGTCACAAGATGCAGGGACAGGCTGCGCCCTTGTTCGGCCGCTTTGCGCCGGGCATGGCGCGCCGAAGAGAGAACCGTCTCCAGATTGAGCAATGGCTCGCCGCCAAAATAGGTGATCGCCAGCTCATTTGAAGGACTTGTATGAAACAGGAAGTCGATGGCTTGTTCGGCGGTGCAGGCGGACATATTCCTGAAATCTCCGCCATAGCGCCCGAAATCCGCGCTGCAGTACAAACATCGCAGGTTGCAGGTATTCGACACCTGAAGGATCAGGTTTTTGAATACCGGGGTGCTCTTCGCGCCGGACATATCCTGGGGCTTCTCAAAGATTGGAGCCAGCTCCGGCAGGGCCTTGATTTTTTCGGTGATGGGCTTGCCACCTTGCATCATCGCGCCGACCTCGCACCACTGCCCGCGCTGGAGCTCTGCATGCCGGGCTGTTACCGGGTTGTAGACATAGTACCTGCCCAGGACCCTCAAACGCTTGAGTGCGGTCCCGGTCCCTGATTTGCCATCACTGCTCATGGGGCGGTCTCTTTCATGAGGATGTCCAGAATCGCCGTTATCGTGTCGTAGTCGTCCGGTTCCCGGCGCTGTATGCGATCGATGATCTGCTGCTTTTTATACCTGCCCAGCGCATGGAGCTCCACGGCAAACGGATTCTCGTTCTCCGGTACCCGTGGTCCGGCGCCGTTGTTTCGGCAGGCGGAGACAATGCCGCGCAGTTCTTCACGATACCGGGTGAATCCGGCCGTAAGCCGACGCAGCTCCTCGATCAGGGCCGGGATATCCTGAATGGGGATGGGCAGCGGTCTTTCGGTCACGGCCAGGGCCCATCGGGCCAGCGTCACCAGGAGCTGTCCGATGCCGCTGCATATCCCGTTGATGCGTCCGATCAAATGCCCGTCAAGACCGGCACTGTTGATCCATAAGTTGCCGAGCCCAAGGTAGGACATGGGAAAGGCCGGCTCCACCTCGCCCACCAGCCGGATCAGGGCTTCACCCACCTTTTGCATGCGTCGGTCCTGCGCCCTGAACCGGGCGTAGCCATCTCCCTCCAGCCATTTGTTTTGAACATAGACCGCCTTTGTCCCCGTGCCGGGGTAAGGGTAAAGGTAGTTGCCCATACTCAGCGGAGACACATCGTAGCCGCCGCCTTTTTGGAAGCGCGCCTCATAGAAAGCAAGGTTTAAATCCATCTCGGCCGCAGTGACGCCGGGATCAAAGGGCACCATGAATAGCTCCGCAGCGATGTCCAGCTCTTCGAGAAGGCTCAACGCCCGGCGGTTGTCCTGGATGGAGGCCCGTTTTCCATAGCGTTTCAACTGGGAGGGGGCCATGGATTCGATGCCGATTTCGACCTTGCGCAGCCCGGCTGACTTGAGCTCCCTGAAAAGATCCCTTTCCACCTGATCCGCCCGGACCGTCATGAAGAAACCGCAAGCCATGCCCGATTCCCGAATGAGCGCGGCAAGCTCCTGCAACCGCCGGCGGCCTTGCTCCCCCGGGCCGACCACCGTCTCATCGATGAAGGAGAAAAGTCTCGTTGCGTATTGTTCATAGAGCTGCTGCATTTCCGTGACCACAGACACAGGGGACCGGCCCCGCCAGGCAGGCCCCTTGGACTGCCCATAAAAAGCCCTGACCGAGCAGAATGCACAGCGGCCGGTGCAGCCCCGGCTCGAGCTCATGGTCACGATGCCGCCGGAATCCATCACGGCAGCCATGTCATCCCGGGCCGGAAACGGCAGGTCGTCCAGGGGATCGATGAGCCGGGCCGCGGCGGTGCGGCGGAGGACATCACCATCACGAAAAGCGAGCCCCTCGATATTCCGCCACTCACCGCCCTGGGTAAGAGCCGATAACAGGGCCGGCACCGTCTTTTCGCCCTCACCCAGGCCCACGCTGTCCACCCAGGGGACCTCACGGAGAATCCGTTCCGCGTCCAGCGCGGCTTCGATCCCTCCGAAGATAATGTGACCATCGGGATTGGCGTCCCGCGCCGCCCGTGCGATTTCCACGGCCGCGGGCAGGGTCCAGTGGATGGTCGAGATGCCCAGCACCCGGAATCGTGAACGGCGCGTTATAGCCGCCACATCCTCGACCGTCAGACCATGGAGCCCGGCGTTGATTATGGCGACGGTGAATCCGCCGGCCCGGGCCGCGGCCGCGATATAGCCGATACCGATATTTTCCATGGAGACCACCAGTCGCTGGAATGGGGGGAAAATCAGCAGCAGGTCGACATCCACAGGCTCGGGTAGAGATGTACGCATCATGATATCATACTCCAAACATCGCCTTGATGGCGGCAGTGACGCGGGGACGTCTGCTTTCCAGTATCCGGTAGGCCAGTATGGCCCTCGCAAACTCAGCCCGCATGTAGTCGCACCACATCTCTGCGTCACGGGCCGGCCGCCGTGAAGCAATCCAGGCACAGGACTGGTTGCGCACCATGCACCCCCCGCCGCAGCGGGTCCGCGCCCAGCAGGCAAGGCATTCTTCCCTGACAACACATTTCCCGGGGCTGTGGATGTGCGCATCATCTTCCTGTCCGCATCGTCCCAGTGGGGCATGGCCCGCCGCATATAGCTGGGGGCAGCGGTAGATCCGGGCCTGGGTGTCGAGGTAAACCTCGCCTGTCCCACACTCGCAGATGCCTTGTGGGCCTTTGGGTTCCGCAGCCACGAGGCCGGCAAACCCCAGGTCGACCCCGGCATCGCCCCGCAGCGCCGAATCGATGAAGAAGGGAAAAAAATCCGCCCTCGCCTGCATCAGTGCCGCGATCTCTTTTGAGGACCATACCAGTCCTGTTTTTTCTTCCCAGCCGGCAACCAGAAAGGAAATTCGGCGGCATCCCATCTCTTTCAGGTGCCCGGCCGCGCCGACCATATCGACATGGCCCGGTGTCAGGACCACCTGGCCGTCGATAACAGCGCCGCGACCGGCCTGCTTGAGCAGCCCTATACCGTGGTGTACGGCCTCCCATGAGCCTTGGCCCCCGGGGTATCTGCGGTGGCGGTCGTGGCACTCCGCGTTGCCGTCCACACTCACCTGAACAGTGACGCCATGGCGATGGAGGGTTCGAGCGATGCGGGGCGTCATCAGGGTCGCGTTGGTGGTCAGGTGAAAAAAGGGGCGTTTGCCTCTTTGCCGGGCACCCCGGGAGATCTGCGTAATCAGGAATTCCCCCACCTCCCAGTTGAGCAGGGGTTCGCCGCCAAACAGCCCCACCACCGGTTCGACGGCCGGGCTTTCCAGAATATGGCGGACAATCCGGCGTGCCGCCGGATAATCCAGATCATCACGCGGCGCCGTATGCCCCTTATCGTAACAGTAGTCGCAGGCCAGATTGCAGCGGCCGGTCAGGCGAATGACAAAACTGCGGGGAGCCGCGTCCCAAGGCATGGGGGGTGCCGACGGCAATGCTGCCGCGAAAACATGGGCGATGGTTGTTTCTATCAGTTTTTCCGGCACTCGGGAAGCAAGGACGACCAGTGATGCCTGGAGTCGGCGGGCATAATCTCGGGTATGCACGCAGGCCTGCTTTGCTTGCCTATCGACCCGACCATTCTGCTCAAAGGCATTAAAAGCACACCCCGAGACACACACCCGCCGGGCGCCACATTTTTTGCAGGAGGTCATGGCGGTCCGCCGTCTGTCCAGGTAAGGCTTTACCCGTTCCGGGAGAAACCCCGGGTCGATGTTGCCGATCACCTGGTCGGGATGTCCCACGAAAAAGGGACAGGGGTAGATGTCACCGGTTCGGGTGGTGACGGTGGCGTTGGTGCCCGCCTCGCAGGCGCAGGCGTCACAGCCTCCCAGAAGACAGGCCATGTGGATGGCGAGTTCTTGATCGCAGGTCCTGTCACCTGCCAGCAAAGCCTTCTGGTGCCAATCGATCCTGCGACTGAAAGCCTGCTTGACTGTTTTGCAGCGGCCTGAACGCGGGTGGTCTTCAGGGGCCGTATGAATGGGGTTGAAAGTGAACCCTTGAGCGTCGATTCCTCTGCAAAAGGCCTGAAGCCAGGCCAAGGCATCCGTCGAGGCCGCCACCGAGAAGATGGAGACAGGGTGATCCGGGTGACGCGCCACGAACCGAAGCAGGTTGCCGTACACCCTGTGGAAGCTTGGAGAGCCGTCGGGGTATATACGGTTGGCGTCATGAACCTCCGCGGGCCCATCGAGACTGACCTCGAGCCCGATTCCTTCGGCGGCGATAAAGTCCCCCAGGGCGTCGTCGAGCAGGGTCCCGTTGGTCACCAGGTGGAACCCGATGGCCGTGTCCCCCCTGTCGGCGGCGGCCTTCTTTCCATAGGCAACGGCATGGCGGATGAGATCAGGCCGCAACAGCGGCTCCCCGCCAAAAAAAGTGATCTTGACCCTCTTCGGTGACTGACTGAGAACGAAATCCACAAACCGCCGGCAGAA
The DNA here is from genome assembly GCA_021736645.1 of Phycisphaerae bacterium. Classification (GTDB taxonomy): domain Bacteria; phylum Planctomycetota; class Phycisphaerae; order Sedimentisphaerales; family Anaerobacaceae; genus JAIPFM01. The sequence continues at coordinate 6,156 of JAIPFM010000072.1, forward strand.
ATCCGGTGTGCAATCCGCAGGGTCGGGACGGCCGCGACGGCGCACATAGCAATAGCGGCAGGCCAGGTTGCACCGCTCGGTGAGTTGGAGGGTAAAGGCGTATCGTTCGACAGTCACGGCGATATTCCTTCATCGACCGATCTGATTGCTTCCTGGAAATCCAGATCTGTTTTATCCCAGGGCAGGCCCCACCAGGGGGGGGGCTCCTGGCCCGAAAAACCGGCCAGGGTGACGGCCAGGGCCTTTTCCGTGGACCAGGCCGGCGCAAAGCCTATTTCATCTTGTATGCGCCGCGTCTCCAGAACCAGGTCCCCTTCGAAGAAGTACGGAATTTTCTGCAAGTCAGCGCCGCCCTGTTCCAGCACCCGTGCCGGGGCGCGCATCATTCGGGGCGGCTTTCCCGCCAGCCCCGCCAGAAGGTCCACATAGGCCTCCAGTGTGAAGGGCGTCCCTCCGGCGTTGTAGACCCGTCCGACAGCCCGGTCGCTTTCCATCAAACTGCAGACGGCCCGGGCCGCGTCGGCAACGAAAAGATTCTGGCAGTAGTACGGCCGGGCAGGCACGATAATGTCCTTTTCCCGCAAGATCTGCCGGAATAGGTAGGCTTCCCGGGATGAGGGATCGCGCGGACCGAACACGGCCGGCAGGCGCAGAACCGTCCAAGGCAGGCGGGCGGGGTGCTCGGCGAAGATAAGTCGCTCGCAGGCCGCTTTTTCAAATCCGTAGGCATTGAGCGGATTGGTTTCGAGCGGCGCGTCCTCGCCCACCGGGCAGTCAAGAGGCCAGCCATAGACACTGAGCGTGCTGATGTGAACGAAGCGGCGCAACCGACCACGAAAAGCTTCCAGGGCCAGCCGGGTTTCACCAGGGTGGTAGGCCGTGACGTCCACGACGGCGTCCACGGTGATGCCCGCAAGGACCCCGGCATAGCGCTCCGGCTCCCGCCGGTTCGCGACAAAGCGTGCCACGGGACGCGAATAGTGTACCGGCGTAATTCCCCGGTTCACCGTGGTGACTTGGCATCCGCGGGCCAGCAGTGCTTCCACGACTGCATGGCCGATGAAGCGGCTGCCGCCCAGCACGGCCACGCTTTGAATCCGATCGGTCATGCGAATCCCATCTCCCTCAGCGCCTGGTATTTGGGCAGGACGTTGGTCTCGTAGTTGAAGAGGAAGAACCCGGGGAAGATGTCTGCATGGGCGCCGATAAATTCATAGTAGGGGCGGTATTGCTCGGGCACCACATGCCAGGTGTCCACGATCTCGTGTCCGGTGACCACGTAGACCGGGACGAGCTCGGGCACCAGGGAAAGGGTGCCGCCATAATCTCCTTTGCGATAATCCCGGTAGATATCTGTCTGGGGCAGCATGGAAAAAAGCGAAGGCAGTACGGTGACGCCCATCTGCCGGAAACGGGCCATCTGCAGGGCCGTCTGGTAAAACTCGGTCATGTCTTCAAAGGGAAATCCCCAGATGAAGAAGGTTTCCACCGACTCGAAAATACCCAGCGCCAGGGTCACCGCCTCCAGGGCGTCCTGGAAGACAAACCCTTTAACCACCTTTTTGAGCACCTCGTCGGAACCCGATTCGATGCCGAAACGCAGTTGGACGCAACCTGTTTGTGCCATCCGCCGCATGGCGCGTTCGCTGACCAGGTTCACCCTGCCGTAGCATTTCCAACGCACCCCAAGGCCCGAGGCCTCCAGTCGGTCACAGAAGTCGAGAATTTTGGCCTCGCTGGTGTAGAAGAACTCATCCTGGAAAAGAACGGTCTTTACCCCGTAAGTCTCGTGCAACAGCCGGATCTCCGAGATGATATGGTCATGGCTGCGGTAGGTGGTCCGGCGATTCCAGACCGGTGCCACGCTGCAGAATCGGCACTCATAGGGACACCCCCGGGATGAGAGGATGCCGAAGGCATCGTAAGCGGCCATGTCCAGCCGGTGGTAAGCGGGCAGCGGCAGGGTATCGAGATTGCCAATGCGATGGGGCTTGCCGGTATAGTGCACCGTTTTGTCGATGTGACGGTGAAAAAAGCCCGGTACCCGGCAAAGCCGATCCGGATCGAATTGTGTCTTCAGGAGCAGGGGCAAGGTGGTTTCAGCCTCGCCCCGCACAATCCCGTCAATCCAGGCAAACCGCTCCAGGATCAAGGATTCCACACCAAACGGACCCACGCCACCCAGAAGGATTTTCTTTTCCGGATGCCGCTGCTTCAAACGTTGAGCCACCAGCAGGGTGAAGGGCAGCAGGTTCGCCATGCAGGAAAACCCCACCACCTCTGCCGTCCGGCCGATGAAGGCCAGCGCCGTATCGATCTCAAAGGGGTCCGCATGGCTTTCTGACCGGGGAAGAATCTGGTAATCCACGAGGTCGACGCAGAACCCCTGTTGTTCGAGCACCGACGTCAGGTACAAGAGTCCCAGCGGAGGATGGGCCTCATGGTCGATCCCGTCGCCCAGACGGATGTACAGCAGGTTCATGTTGACGAGGGTGATGTCCGCGGCCGCTCCTGAACGTTCCCGCCCGTAGGGGCCGCCGGCCGTTCGCGCCCCGGACCCGTTTTCCCCGCTCCCCGGCCGGGCCCCCACGATGGGGATGCTGCGGCGGTCCTGTGTCATAAATTCACACTCCTGAGGCTGTTCCTCTTCCTATCCACGTACACCGGCGACAGCGGAGGGGGTACGGACTTGAAAGTCCATGCTTTTCATAACATCGCTCGCCTTGATCTGGACCGGTTCGACCTCAAGAACGATCGGTTTGGGTGTCACACGCGTGACGGCGAAGTCGTCCGTGTCGGATGTCCTGACCTTCAGGTAGACCTCGTCCTTGCCGAGTTCTTTGAGCCCGAAATCGACCGACCCCAAACCGTTGGCGCCGATCAGGCCTTTGCCGCCGGGCACCAGGGCATAGCTGTCCTCATCGCCGGTTTGGCTGTAAAAGACACGAAAATACGTGCCGGCCTGGCCGGCGATGTTGAGGGTGACATGATCCGTCTGCCCTTGCCGCAGCAGTTGAATCACTTCCTGCTTGACCGCTTGAGAGGAGATGACCGACTTGGCCGGCTCCGGGGGGAGTGGCTGGTCCTTGTGATGCTGGCTGTGACAGCCTGTCAGGGCCGGGATGGTGTAGACGGTGGCCAGCAGGGTCGGTATCACTGGCTTTTTGACCTCCTGTTTTTTCATGGCGTTTCCTTTCACAGTGTCATTTCAATTTAATCCGGGCAGAACACCATTTTACCCTGGCCCAAGTTCGACGGTTATGACAAAATAAAATAAATTTAGGGGTCAGGTCTATCTGTTTGTGGTTTGTCAGAAATGACAAACAGATAGGCATGACTCAAATGCCGCTCAGATGATAATGTCACGCCAAGTGCAAACAGACATGACCCCTATGGAAAACTGTCCCTTGGGGGAACGCACGTGAGGTATCTATTGAACCAGCACGCGCAGCGTTCCCACAACTTAAAACCATAGGACCGTAAAACGGGTCAGGTTGTAATAGGTAAAGTCACGATGTATTACTGATGGTAGGCAAACTAGAAAGAAGGCTTCTTCAGGTCAGTCCTGGACGTAATACTTTGCGCTGCGCTCAGGTGTGAAGTGCGGGTCGCTGCGCTGAGGGGTGAGGTTTGAGGTGCGAGGTGTGAAAGCCAACTACAGTCGGACAGTCGGACGGTTTGACGGTAGCCAACAACCCATACCTATCACCAGCAAAAGGCCCCCGATGATTTCGCGTCAGCCTACTTCATCATTGGGTGTTCCTTGTTCGATATTGGATATTCAATCCTTTGGTTCCGGCCGCAGGCCGCCCTGTGATCCCCGTGCCTCCCCCTTGGGGGCAGGCGTGCGAGACAATGCTTTTAGCTGTTGATTTCTTTGCGTTCTCTACCGAGCTTCGCGAGAGGCAATTTTTATTCCCAATGTAGCCCCTTGTCCTGCCTGGGTACAACGGATAGAATCACCCCAGGGTAACACTTTTGCTATGTGAAGCACATGTGTTGGTTCACAGTCAAAAAGGTTCACCGTTCACGGTTAATGCCCCAAAACATCGCCTATTCCATCAACTGTGAACCGTGAACCCGGAACCGTGAACCACTTTTGCAGAGTGCTTCACTTGGCTAAAGTATTACAAAAATCCAAATTCCTATCAGTTGAGGTGAGTCTATGAATTCCAGGCGAAACGCGATCATGTTTGTGTCGATCGTGGCGGTCTTTGTGTCAGGTCTTTCGGTTGGCGTTCGAGGAGCCGAGGGCAAGATCGTCACGTACGAAACCTTCGGTGCGATTGGCGACGGTGTGCATGACGATCTGCCTGCGATTTGTGAGGCGCACAAGCATGCCAACGCGAATGGATTACCCGTCCAGACAAAGGCGGGTGCCACATACCATCTCGGCAGCAAGGCGCTGACCGCCATCATTGCCACGGACACGGACTGGAACACGTCACGTTTTACCATTGACGACACACAGGTTGAGAACCACAGAAAGTCCCTGTTCGAAGTGCGGTCGCTGCTGGAGTCTGAAGCCTTGCAGATCGACCGGTTGACACGGGACCAGACGCAACTGGCCGTACGGCCCAAGTACGACTGTCACGTGGTGGTCACGAACAACAAGAAAAAACGCTTCATCCGGCGAGGCCTCAACCAGAACTCCGGGGTGTCCCAACGCGACTGCTTTATCCTGCGTCGCGATGGGTCTGTGGAGGGTGCCATCGACTGGGACTATGACAATGTCAGCCGTGTTGAGGTCCATCCGATGGATGACAAGCCGCTTGTCCTGCGAGGCGGTGTGTTCACCACGTTTGCGAATCGGATGAAGCAGGAGGTCGGCTACAACTACTGGGCCAGGAACATCGTCATCACGCGTTCCAATACGGAGGTTGACGGCCTGACCCACTACGTGGTCGGGGAAACTTCGGTGGGCCACCCCTACTCAGGCTTTATCAACATCAGCAACTGTGCCAACATCACGCTGCGCAACTGCTTTGCCACTGGACACAAGACCTATTCAACCATCGGGGCAGCGGGCAAGCCGGTCAGCATGGGCTCGTACGACTACAGCGTGAACAGTGTGGTGAATTTCAGCATGATCAACTGTCGGATGAACCACATCAACGATCGGTCGCGGTGGGGCGTGATCGGTACGAACTTCTGTAAAAACATTCTGCTCGAAGACTGTACGCTCTCCAGGATGGACACACACATGGGGGTGTCCGGCACCTATGTGATCCGTGGCTGCACGCTCGGCTATATGGGACTGAACGCCATCGGCCGCGGCCTGCTGACCGTGGAGGATTCCACCCTGTACGGCGGTTCACTGATCAGTTTCCGCAGTGACTATGGCAGCACGTGGGAGGGCGATGTCGTGATCCGAAACTGCCGCTGGATTCCGGCCAGCGGCAGGACGTGTTGGCCGGAATTGATCGGCACACGCAACGACGGCATGCATGATTTTGGCTACACCTGCTTTATGCCGCGAGAGATAACGATCGATGGCCTGTTCGTGGACGACTCGAATCATCCCAGAGATTACCAGGGCATGTACTTCTTCAGCGATCCGGACGGCGGCCAACGCATCGAGACAGATCGCCCCTTCCCATACCAGCCGTGCCAGAGGCTGCGCGTTCGAGGGCTTACCACAGCCAGCGGGAAGACACCGCGCGTGTCAAGGAATGCCCGGATCGAGAAAGACGTCGTCCTTATTGAGGGATGAGAACTGGTTGTTGCCCGGCGAAAGAAGCTTTCACGGGCCGAGGGTTGTTGGTTACCGGTTATTCGTCTCTCGCAGAGATCGCCGAGATTTTAACGAGTGCTATTTTCTTGGACTATTTCAACACTGCTATTACAGTTGTATTTGAAACAAGGCCCCTGGCTAAAGCCAGGTGTCTCTGCGTTCTCTGCGAACTCCGCGAGAGGAAAGTTGTTTGGCTCCGGCCAAAGGCCGGGCTGTGTGTCTCTGTAACACAAGCTCGCCAGAGCTGGTAAAAGTTTTCAGATAATTGCGGGGTCGCTTCTTAAGTTGTTTTTAAATAATGAGATTACATCGCGAAGCGATTCACACCTTACTTCACACCTCACACTTTGGTTCCGGTCATCCGGATGGGTGCCATTGCACACGAATCTCGACACGCCAACCTGCGCTGCGCCCTCAATGAGCGAGGCTCGGTCCTGATCGAAGGTCCTGTGCAGAAGGTGTACGTGACAGTCAATTCTGGGGGTCATCATACTCTTCCTCAATACACTCCAATTTAACAAGGCTCTGTGTGACATTACCACCTGGCTTCCAACAGCTTGCAGTCCGAGTAGATCGCGTTCGGCTGCCTCGATCCCAGGGACCTGCCTTTCGGTCCTTGCCAGACAAAAAACCGGTCGCTCTGGGGCCGGCGATGGACTTGGCAGACAGGCCCAGGGGTCACGTCAAGATGGCAGCTCTGTTGGCTGCGCATGTCAACGTTGACCCAAGCTGAAAAGAGCCTTAAGAAAAGGTCTTACGGCCTGCCCCGTGATATGGTGAGCCTGACTGTTTTCACCTTGATGTGCATTGATGCAGGGCGTACAATCACGTCATGGTTGAAAAACAAAAAGCCCTGTCAGTTCTAGGCTCTGTCTGAAAAGTCGCTCTGGCTTCGAGCGGCCTTTTTCCCGCCTGGCTACATCCGGCTGCATCGGCGATACAACCAATATCGCCTGCTTCGCCGTCTTTGCCAGGCGAAAAAATTGCTAGCTCTCGGGCCTCCGATGGACTTTTCAGACAGAGCCTAGTTGATTCCCCGGGACTTAGAGCCATGAAAACCTTCATTATTATAGTTGTCTTTTGTATCAATATCACGCTTTTCGCTGACTCCTGTCCGTACTGCGGCAGAACCTATGGAGGAGGCAGGGCAAGCGGGGCCGATGCCGCCTACATACAGAGCATCAGGGCTTCCCATGAGGCGACCTGCTCCGCGAGGTAAGGTCACGGTGAACTACACCCTTGACAGAAAAAAGTCGGCGTTGGTCGGAGGAGGTGGATTAGGCGTCAGATGGCTTGATCCAGTTGCTGGGCAGTAGGCTGTCTATTTCTTTGCTTGGGGTGGTGCTGATTCTGGTAAGCACATCTCGGAAGTAGGCATAGGGATCATGACCATTGAGCTTGCAACTGGCGACCAGGCTGTAGATCACTGCGGCACGTTGGGCACCTGCTTCACTGCCGGCAAACATCCAATTTTTGCGACCAATCGCCACAGTACGCAATGTGCGTTCTGACAGGTTGTTGTCAATGTCCAAAATCCCATCTTTGGTATATTCAAGCAAGGCCTCCCACTGGTTCAATGAATACGTGATCGCTTTACCTGTGGGACTTTTCGGTAAGACCTCGTCCTTCCAGGCCATTAAGAGGGTGTGGATCTTATCAAGTATTGGGAGTGAATGCTTTTGACGCAACTCAAGCAGAGCATCGCGGCTAAGCTGTTCTGTTTTGCCTTGCTTTTCGATGACGTAGAGTTCCTTCCACAACACGAGCATTTGACTTGCCCTGACAGGGTCACTATCCAGTGCCTGATCAAACTTTCTCCGTGCGTGCGAATGACAACCGACTTCCGTGGCGTTGCCCTTCTGGAAGAATTCGTCATAACTGCTGTGGGCATCGGCTTGAAGGTAACCGGAGTAATCCTTCAAAAACTCAATGGGGCCATGGCGGCTATGCGTAGGGGTAAAGTCAAAGACCACATGATGGTCATCATCAATATAAGCCCATAGGTACCCTTTGTAAGTCGATCCTTTGCGTTTCTTACTTTTAATGGGAACAGACGTTGAATCCGTATGAATCTTGGGCGAGGCCAGGATCTTTTCATGCATCCTTATGACTAAGGGGGTTAAGAGGTCCGAGCAACTGCCCACCCAGTCGCACATGGTAGAGACTGTGATCTCAACGCCGTTTCGCTTGAGTATGCCTTCAAGGCGATTCAAGGGTAGATGATCCGCATATTTGCTGGTAATCACATGAGACAGCAACCCTTCAGCGGCAATCCCTTTGTCAATGGCCATGGGAGGAAGTTCTCCAATGGACACTTGGTTACCGCATGGTTTACAGGCGTATTTGTTTCTGACGTAACGTTTAACCCTAAATGAGGCCGGGATATAATCCAGCCTTTCAGTGACCTCTTGACCAATGCACTGTTTCTCACAGTGGCACTCAGGACAGGTTTTCTCTTCATCTGACGGCTCAATGGTGATGGTGTCTCTTGGCAGGTCTTCAGGAAAAGGATTGCGACCCGTGTGATTGGCATTGGGACGTCTGCGAGGAGATTCCTTTTTGTCGTTGTCTTTGTTTTGTTCCTCCAGTTTGGACTTCACGTCGTCATACAAACCTTGGAACAATAGCAGTTGAGCAGGATTTAACTTCTCACTCTTTTTACCAAACATCTGCCGCTTGAGGTAATACAACTGGCCATTGAGATCGTCAATCTGACCCAGCAGTGTCAGCACCATCTGCTTCAATGTGTTGCAGTCATTGGGAAGTCTATCTATTGATGTTTTGGCGGTAACACTTGCTGTCTGACTCATGCCAAACATTATAGCATAGAATGCAGTTAAAGCAATCGAGAAGCTCTATAAAGGCATAATTAACTTGCACATTTTTCACGAATATATCGTTTTCTTTGACGCGTTTTAAACAGATCAATCCCTTCCAGTATCCAGGTCAACTTGGCGACATCGATTTCCATGGACATCGTGTCATCAGATGTCTTTAATCGTTCAAATGTCCCTTCCTCCAGGCGTTTGTACCAGATCACAAAACCGGTTCTATCCCACCAAAGTATCTTGCACCTATCGCCACGCTTATTGAAAAAGACAAACAAGTGGCCACTGAATGGATCACTCAGCATCATATGTTCAGCCAACATCGTCAGTCGACTAAAACCACAACGCATATCCGTGGGTTGACTGTATATGAATATTTTGACAGAGGATGGCAATGTCAGCATAAGCCCGCCTCCTGTAAGACAGAGACCGTCTGGGCGAGTGTCTCTTGATTCATCCCAGTGGAGATTTTCAAGCGATTGCCTGAGACAAGCACCAGTTCCAAGCCAGAAGTATTTGCAGGTGGCATCTTCACCTGGATAAACGGCTGGGCAGTATGAGACTTTTGAGCAGGGGTTTTGTCTGAATCCTGTGCCCCAAGCAATCGTTTTCGCCAAACATAAAACAGAGAATCATGTAATCTGTTCTGTTTAATAAACTGAGCCGCCGTAAGACCACTGTCTTTCCACTGCCCTATAACGCCTTGCCAATAGATCTGTGCCTGTTCATGTGTTCGATTCTTTCTACGCATGCTTTAATAGCCTCCAATAAACCATGGGTAGAATTATCTGAGGATTCAGTCAGATCAGCAAGGTGTAGTTGACCGGAACCTTACTCCGCGAGAAACACAAGAACCACAATCTATGCGGATGATCTCAGTCACAATAATAATCATATCAGCTTACTCCAGCAGCAGATCAACCAGAGTTTTGCAGAAGTGAATGCCATGGTATCACGGCTCGGTGCCAGCTCAAAGCAGCTCTTCTCACAGCTCAAGCCGGAGGAACGCAGCAGTCTTCAGAAGGCGATGAACGCCATACTGGAAGACTACTTCAGAGTGAGAGCGGAAAATACAAATCTCAATGCCAGAGTGTCTGAGCAGCGAAAAAAATTCAATGAGCTGGAACAGCAACTTCAGGCCAGTCAAACCAGAAGTGACTATCTTATCCGCTCGATCGGAGAATCCAATGAAGCATTGGAGGCTTTACGCGCGAGAGAAGCAGCCCTCAAGTCTGATCTTGAGTTGTCGGCTTTGGCCGTGACCCGTTTGAAACAAATGCTGGAAACACAGAGGGAGGCTACGGAAAGAGCCAGAAAGGCATATTGGAAAGAGCTGGCCGGTTTTATTACCCGTCATGAGCTTGGTTCGCCGCGTCAATATATGAAGGGGATCACTGTCAGATCTGCCTATGCCACGCGCGGTACTGTGGTCGTAGATAATCGCAGTCAACCCGATTATCCCCAGGCGTTCGTCGCAGTCCCGGTTCAGGCGGTTCGAGCTTCCTTGATTTCACCTGTGCGGGCTGCGGCCGCTGGCCCTACGTTGTCATCTGCAGAATTTGAGCGCGTGCTGCAGCAGACAAGAGATGAAATGAACAGGAATTATCAGTTGCGAAGCTGGGTGTCCGGTCTGTTGATCGATACGGACATGGCACGCACGCAGCTTCAGGAAAGCATACGGCTTGAACAGGAAAGAAGGCAGAGTGCGACTTATCTCAAAACCAGAGTGTCGGAGCTCAAAGATTCCGTGTCTCTTACTCTTTGGGATCTTGACATCAGGACCAGAGGCGTTCGCGACATAGTCCCTCAGATCGCCTCTGAATGGAAAGAAGAGAAGAAGTGGGATATCCTGAAGGAGACACTGGGGCTTCTCATTCGAAATAAGGCCGGCACTCAGTCTGCCTATGCGACGGCTTCGCTGGCCAAAGATCTGTTAAACGGCGACCTGACAAAACTGCCGGCTGCCCTGGCCGATGACCAATCTGCAGAAGCCAGGGCTTTGCTCAAGAAAATGGAGAACTGGCCTGACGACCTGGCAAAAAGCTTCTATGAAAACCTGTTTGACTACAGCGACAAACCCTTTCCGGGACAGAAATGGGTGGAGAAAATACTGGGGAGGGAAGGACTGTGACTCGCTTTGCTGTTTTACTCATCATACCGCTGCTGTTCCAGACAGGCTGCAAAAAAGGTCCACCGAGAGACGGCAACGTGAAGGATGCAGGTGGTGAACTGGCTGCACAGATGAAATCTCTTGAAGAAAACTGGACGCCGGACAGTCGAGTGACTGAAAAAAGCAGGGGGCCGCTGATCGTGTTTCAGGCGCATGATCATGAAATTGCCGTGGATTGGGCCTTTGAAGTCAATAAAGCAAATATCGACAAAAGCATCCGGCATTTCCCCATAGACATCGTTCTGTTGAACAACAGTTTTGACACCCTTGAGTTCGAAGAAGCAGGCGTGCCTCTTTTCACCTTTACAATCAGAAGCGGGATAGACCATATCATCAAAGAATATGTGAGTATCCAGACAACGGACCTTATGCTGCCCGGAGAGAGAATTGACTGCATGATCAACTGGGACGGCAGAGATCTGGACGGCCAGTACGCGCTTCCCGGGAGATATGAGTTCATCACTGAAGTGGCCTGCCTGAAAGGCCATTCGAAATTGAAAATTGCCCGCGACTTTCAAGTGACAGAGGCCGGGCCGAATGTAGAAGTCATTCTCAACGAACAGCAACTGATGCTCAGGCAGATGGAAGAGTTTGACAGAATCAACCAGTCTCTTTTTGGACCCTAGGTGGAATCATGAATTTAACAGCAAGAATACTTATCATCTTTCTCTTACTGCTCTCCGGCGTGTCCTGTTCGAAAAAAGAGGCACAAGCCGATTTCAAAAACATGCCTCTGGATGACCTCAGAGCATTCGTTGACAAGGGTGATTTGGCAGCCATGACTGAGATGAGTTACAGGCTGTATGTGGGAGAGGGGGCAGAGAAAGATCTGAACGAGTCTTTTGCGTTAGCCAAAAAAGCGGCAGAGGGGGGATATGTACGAGCCATGTACAATACCGGTGCCATGTACCAGACCGGCGACGGTGTCTCCCTGGATATGAAGGCGGCGTTTTCCTGGTTTATGAAAGCCGCTGAAAAGGACTACCCTGATGCCATGTACGCTGTGGGCGTCATGTACGGCCAGGGACTGGAAGTAGAAAAAGATGATGTAAGAAGTCTGTCATGGATTCGAAAAGCGGCTGAAAAGGGATCAGGACATGCGGCGTTTTACATGTCGTATGTGTATAAGACCGGAACAGGCGGCGTCTCAATAGATGAGTCGGAAGCCCTGCGGTGGCTGCAGCAGGCCGCTGACAAGAATATTCCCAAGGCCTGTTCGGAACTGGGTATCCACTATTATGGAATCGAAGATTACCCCAAGGCCTTTCAATGGACCCAAAAAGCGGCTGAGGCCGGAGATGCCCATGCTATGTACAATTTGGCGGTCATGTATCAGCACGGTCAGGGCACAGAAGAAGATCTTGAAACCAGTTTCTCATGGTATTTGAAGGCCTCTGAACTGGGACATGGCGAAGCTGCCAGATTCACGGCGCTCATGTACAATCTGGGCGAGGGTACCGAGAGGAATGTTCCCGAGGCCCTCAAGTGGTTTCTTGCCGCTGCAGACAGGGGCATTAAGATCGTCTATTACAGTATAGGCATGATCTACTTTAACGGCGAAGGTACTGAAACAGACTATGCAAAGGCGAGAGACTGGAGCCTGAAGGCCGTGGAAAACGGGGATGTCAATGCCTACATGATCCTCTATTGTATCTATACGTTCGGAGGCCATGGTGTACAGAGGGACAACCAGGAGGCCATGAAATGGATGCAACTGGCAGATCAGCAGGGCGTGGGCGCTCAAATCGTCAAGGACTTCAGGATGGCTTTGGTCAGAGACAATCCTGACTACCTCTACGATTTGGTTGTCTGGCTTTGGAATCGCGGCAACAAGGACGAGGCCCTCGGTGAGATGGAATACGCTGCCCGGGCCGGCAGTGAAAAAGCAACCGAGTGGTTAAAAAGCAATGGACATTAAGATCAGTCAATTGCTCAGGCCGCTGAAATAACGGCACACGTACAGGATACCTTTAGCTCTCGCCCTATGGCCTCAACATCAAGGGCCTGGCCTCTTCAACCATGCCGGACTCTCTCTGACCACTGCCCTTGACCTGATAGTCACCAATGTCGGCACGGGCCTTTTGAGCCAGGGCAGTCAGGCGTTCAACCACCTCGGGATGCTGATCTATCACATTGATGGTCTCCGCCACATCGGTTTCCAGGTCGTACAGGGCAGCTTCGCATTGGTCTGTTGGGTTGCCCATCCAGGTCTCCAGCCTCGGGTTCAGGGGCAGCCAGAGTTTCCACCTGCCGGAGCGTACAGCGCTGAGCTGCGACATATAGTAATAGTAAAACGCTTCGTGGGGAGATTGCGCACCGGGCTTGCCCTCAATGAGGTCTCGAATGGACCTGCCGTCAATGATGCGGTCATCCGGCATTGAAGCACCGGCAAAGGCCGCCAGTGTGGGCATGAGATCCATGGTCGTGCAGAGTTTGTCGCACGTTGTGCCGGGTGAAATCGTCCCGGGCCACCACATGACACAGGGCATGCGCATACTCCCTTCAAAGTATCTCGCCTTGAAACCGGACAGGGGGGCATTGCTGCCTCTGCGCGTGGCGCCATTGTCTGACGTGAATATGACCAGGGTGCGCCTGTCGATCCTCAGGTCTCTGATCGTATCCAGGATTCGACCGGTGGACCAGTCAATTTCTTCTACTGCGTCCCCGAAAATGCCATTGCTGGATTTCCCCTTGAACGCGTCACTCGCATGGATCGGCACATGTGGCATGGTGTGCGGCAGATACAGAAAGAAAGGTGCGTCCCTGTTGGTACGAATGAATTTTACCGCTTCTTCAGTATATCGTCGGGTCAGGCTGGCCTGGTCGGCCGGCGCCTCGATCACTCGGTCGTTGTGCATCAGGGGCAGGGGATACGCGGCCCCGGGTCTGTTTCCCATATCGTTGCTGAAGGGCAGGCCAAAATAGAAATCAAACCCTTGGCGCGTGGGCAGGAACTCCGGCTGATCCCCCAGATGCCATTTTCCAATGCAGGCGGTTTTGTATCCCTTTGGCTTTAGCACCTCGGCGATGGTGATCTCATTGGGATGGAGTCCTTTCCGGTCGTTGGGTACCAGCACAAACATACCCTTGGAACTCTTGTGCATCCCGACTCTCAGGGGATAGCAGCCGGTCATGAGGCTGGCCCGCGAGGGAGAGCACACACCGCTGGTGCAATAGAAATCTGTAAAGCAGGCGCCCTGTTTGGCCATGCGGTCAATGTTCGGTGTGCGATTCTTGACAGGACCCAGCCAGCCCACGTCACCATACCCCAGATCATCGCAGAAGATGACCACAAAATTGGGCGGCGCGCTCCTTGCCGACTTGGACAGGCCCGGATCATGGATCATTTCGGCAGCCAGAGCCATATAGTCTCCGAAGATGTTCGGCAGTCTCACCTCAGCAGAGACAGGTTGAGTCAGGTGCAAAGTACTGACAATCACGAGCATGCACATAGGCCATGTCTTCAAGGGATTCCCTTTCGTAATATTGGATAACACTCATTGCCCTGCAGGCCGAGAACCGCGACTGTGCCTGACTAACACCCGCATTTTAGTGTTATGACGAGGCTGAGTAAAGTACTTCATTCAAGAGCAACGGGGTGGCAACACAACATCGCTCAAGGCGTGGCAGCACGCCAACCTGCCTTGAACGCCGCTGCCAGTGTTTCCAGGATTTGTTTGTGCTGCCCATCGCCGGCAATGTTGACATCTTCACTGGGGTCATTCTGGTAGTCATAGAGTCCCACGGCTGCCAGTTCTTGGGTGGGCCAGCAATGCCACTCCACATACCGGTATCGTTCTGTGCGAATCGAGTTGCCCATGTATTCCATGCCGTCTGGAGCGACCCAAATGCCTTCTCGCAGGAATTGACTGAATACGGCTGTCTTCCACGGGCGCTCAGGTTCGCTGAAGAGGGGCACTGCGCTCACGCCCTCCAGGCTGGGCGGAATCGGTATGCCCGCCATGTCGCACAGTGTGGGATAAATATCGACGAGCTCCACCAGGCGGTGGGTGCGAATATGTTTCCCCTTCGGTCATCAGGCAAACGCATAGTACGGGTTTGAAGCCCGGTTTTGTTTATGAATCCTGTAAGATCGAATGCCATTTTGGGCGTCTCGATTTAGATGCACCGTGAAAGGTTTGTACAAGTCTACGCTACAGTGTTGCCGCCTTGGCACGTGTCTCGGCCTGGGCCAGAAGGGTACGCATGGCGGCCAGTGTGGCAGCGTGCTTTGCGGCCTTGACCAGATTGCGATGTTCTTTTGGGTCATTTTCCAGATCGTAGAGTTCCTCGCCGTCAGACCAGAGTGCGTATCGCCAGCGCTCGGTGCGCACGGCCTTGCCGAGCCGGGTGCCGCGCGTGACCACGGTATACACGGCCTCTTTGCCCGGGGCCTTGGGATCCCGGAGCATGGGGACAAGACTCTTGCCCTGCAGATCGTCCGGTGCAGGGAGGTGACAGAGTTCAGTGAGTGTGGGAAAGAGGTCTACCAGTTCAATGAGTCCATCGCTCTTTGATCCCGGTTTGGTCTGGCCTGGTACGCGGATCACCATGGGCACGCGGTTGCACACCTCGAATAAAGTCACCTTGCCCCACATGAAGTGTTCGCCCAGTTGATATCCGTGATCCGATGTGAGGATCACAATGGTGTCCTCCTGGTGACCGGTGCGTTCCAGGGCCGACAGGACCAGGCCGATCTGCGCATCCAGGAAGGAGATGCAGGCGTGATAGGCCTGCATGTATTCCCGCCTGAGCGCGTCATTCTCCACACCCAGTTCGAATCCGAATCCCTCGTAGCGTTTGACCATGGCCGTCTTTGGTGCCTGTGTCCAGAAATCAACAGGCGGTGGTGAGAAGACAAGCTTGTCTTTTGGATACTGTGCGAAATAGGCATCCGGCGCGAGAAAGGGGACGTGGGGCTTCTGGATGCCGCAGACCATGAAGAACGGCTTGTCACCATAGCGCTTCTGGTCCAGCCACGACACAATCTGCCGCGCATTCTTGCCGTCCTTGTGCTGATCGTCTTTGAGGCCCGAGGGGCCGTAGCCCGGCTGCTGGCCGCGTGTCTGCGTGGCAATGGTGGGGTAGTACTGTCGCCAGAGTTTGCGCGCCTGGCCCCGGTCAATGGGGCCGTGTTCCGCTTCAAAGGCCTTGCGCAGGGGTGTGACCAGGGGCATCTCGTCATTGTCAAAGTGCATGGCCTCATGCCACGCGATGTCTGCGGGTTCGGTGGTGGCGTTGTGAAACACCTTGCCCACGGATCCGGTCCAGTACCCGGCTTCCTTGAATCGCTGAGGCAGGGACACCGTGCCGGGGCGCGTCTGGCGAATATCAGATTTGTTGTCAAGCACTCCGGTGGACTGAGGATACAATCCATGGAGAAAGGACGTGCGTGACGGATTGCACACAGGGTACTGGCAATAGGCACGCCCGAAGGTCATGCCGTCTTTTGCCAGCTTGTCAAAGGCCGGTGTGCTGATATGCTCGTAGCCTGACGTGGACACATGCGTGTTGAGGTCGTCGCACACGATCAACAGTACATTGGGCCGGGATTCAGCGGCCAGGGACGGCATGGCGGACAGAAAGAGCATGGCCATGACCCAAAGAATGATATTTGCAGTTTTCATCATGTGTTTTATAGTCCGGAGTTCTGTTTGGCTTTGTTTTCAGCGTCACGTTGCGCCTTGCGCTCTTCACGTTTTCTCTGTCGCTCCAGTTCGCGGGCCGAGAGGTTTTCTTGGGGCGGTTCAATGTTCCAGCGCTTGCTGCCGCCTGTGATGGGATCGGCCATGGGCGAGATCCAGGTGTCGAACGCGGCCGTGAGTGTCGTGACCCTGTCCGGCTGATCCGCAGCCAGGTTCGTCTTTTCAGCCGGATCGTCAGCCAGATTGACCAACTCCATCTGGTCCTTCATGGCGTGCAGCTTCCAGTCACCGCGACGTACGGCCCATTCACCGTTGTCTCCGCTGCTCCAGAAGAGTGTCTTGTGATGGATCCGCGATTCGCCTGTCAGGAGCGGCATGAGACTTTTGCCGTCGAACGGGGTCTGGGAAGGCGCCTGGACACCGGTCGCGTCCAGTGCTGTGGGCAGGATGTCCAAAGAGATCACCGGTATGTCAAGGGTTCGGTTGCCTGAAAACCTGGCCGGCCAGCTCACGATGAACGGGGTTCGAATCCCGCCTTCATACAGGCTGCCCTTGAACCCTCGCAGCGGTGAATTGTCTGCGTGCATGGCCTTGGCGCCGCCGTTGTCCGTGAGGAAGAACAGGAGTGTGTTGTCAAAGAGCTTCTCTGTCTTGAGCTTGTTGACCACAGAACCGATGCCCTTGTCCAGGTGCTCCAGCATGGCCATCAAGATCACGCGTTCTTGGCTGAGTTCGGGAAATCGCTTGCGGTATATGTCGATTGTCTTGTCCGGCGCTTCAGGGGGGGCATGCACTGCATTGTACGCCAGGTACAGAAAGAACGGGCGCGTTTTGTTGCGGTCAATGAAGGCCACGGCCTCTTCACTCAGCCGATCCGTGAGGTAGCCGGTGTCATTGATGCGCTCCTTGTTTCGGTAGATGGGATGCATGAACTTGCCTTCGCTGTCGCTGCGCAGGTCAAAGTAGCTGTGTGCGCCGCGTCCCATGAACTTATAGCATTCATCAAAGCCGCGACTCATGGCGTGCCATTTCAGTTCAGGATAATCTTCATCCAGGCCCAGGTGCCACTTGCCAATGGCCGTGGATCTGTACGTCTCCGGCAGGAACGAGGGAAAGATGGGCAGTTTCGGATCAAAGCCGCGTCCACCGTCCCCTGCGGAATACACACCGACCCACTGTTGATAGCGTCCCAGCATCAATCCGGCGCGCGTAGGCGAGCACACAGGTCCGCTGAGATAGGCTTGCGAAAATGTCACGCCGTCTGTGGCCAGGGCATCCATGTGTGGCGTGGAGACCTCTTTCGGATGATGTGGGTTCAGGCTGATGTCCGCGTACCCCTGGTCGTCCGTGAGGATGACCACGATATTGGGTTGAGCGGCATGTGCGGCGCACACAAAACTGGCTGCAAATAAAGTACCTGTCAGGAGGAATAATTTCGTCTTCATAGGTTTGGGTTCCTGTTCAAGCGTCTGGACTGGCGGTCTTCACGCCGTCGTGTTGGAGTTTCTTGGGTCTGACCATTGTTCGGTAAAATAACAGTCTTGCCCTTGATAGTCAATGTCTTGGCCTCTGCGATTTGCCTGTCGATCTGGCCGCCAGGTGCAGCATTACCCCCGGGCACAAATTCGCCAAAGGGCCGTGCGCTTGCCTTGATGTCCCGGGTCAGCAGGTCACGCATTTTTTGTACCTGGGCTGAGTGTTTCGGGTCCGAAGCCAGGTTTTTCATTTCACCGGGATCGGCCTCAAGGTCATACAGTTGATCACCGTCCCAGAAGCCGGGGCGTTCCGCGCCTCGTGTGCCAATGCCCAGGCGCCCGATGTAAGACATGGCTCGCGGCAGATTCTGAAGAGAGGCCCGCTTGATGATATTGATCTGCTCTTGAGGGTAACGCACTGCAATGTACTTCCATTGCTTGGTGGCCACTGCGCGTGCATACCCCATTTCCAGGTACACATGGTCGCGTGTCTCGGCGTTCGTGTCTCCTCTGAGTAAGGGCAGGAAACTCCGTCCATCCATGCGATACGCTGCAGGGGGTGACACGCCCGCGATGTCAAACACGGTGGGCACCCAGTCCACGTTTGCCACCAGGTCTTCACAGGTGGAGTTTTTGGGAATCCGTGCGGGCCAGCGTGCGATCATAGGGATCCCCACGCCATCCTGCGTAAAGAGTGACGACTTGCCGCGGCGTCCGTGGTCCGGGGCAAAGAGAACCAATGTGTCGTTGTCGATGCCGAGTTGTTTGAGCTTGTTGATGATCGTGCCCAAGGCATCATCAATCCAGGCCTCGCCTGCCGTTCGCCCCTCAGGATCAAAGCCCTTTTCAGAGAGGGTCTTGAGCAGTTCTTTTCGGGGTGTCATCCCGTCAGGCAGGGCATCGAGGGCGCCGGCCCCTGACTCGAGCGGCGAATCCATGGACCGCCGCCACGACCGCTCGGGACCGTGCAGCAGGGTGGAGCAGTAATGCAGATAGAAGGGGCGATCCTTGTTCAGTTCGATGAATTCCAGGGCCGCTGCTGTGGTCCATTCCGGATTGTGGTTGTTGTAGGGCGCCTCCAGATTACCCCGGTAAATATGTTTGGCCCATGAAAACCCGAGCGTTCTGATATATTGCCGCATGACCCGTTCATTGTGTGCAAAGAGTGCACTGGCTTGAGGACCGGCAGTCAGCGCCTGTTTGGGTATGGCACGCAGTCCATTTTCACCTCTGTAGAACTCGGGGAAGTCAAGCTCTGATTCAAGATGAAATTTTCCCACCCAGCCCGTGGCGTAGCCTGCCTGGCTGAGTACATGGCCCACATTCATGCCATCCCGTTCGAGTGCCATGTTGAAATTCGGATGGCCCTGTTGATTGGGCCCGCCGCAAGCCTGTTCATAAAGCCTGCTGGTGGAATTGCCGGCATAGCGTCCTGTGGCAAAGGCATAGCGGGACGGCGTGCATACTGCGCTGCTCACATAGGCGCGCGTAAACTTCATGCCCTCTGCTGCCATGCGATCAAGATTTGGTGTGTAAGTGCTGCCGCCGTAGGCGCCGAGACTCTCCAGGTCCTGGTCGTCGATCAGGAACAGAATGATATTCGGCCTCGCGCCTGGCCTGGCCAGGGCGACCGTGCTGAGTACAGCCAAGACAAGTATCACTGCGGGTTGACATCGAGTCATTGTATGAATACCTCCGATGAGTGGTTTGTCTGAAGATTCGACGTTTATTATCCAGTTAACTGACTCATTTTACTGGATGGACGCCACAAACACTTGAGATTTTACGCTACTTACGTGGAAAAAACTATGTGTCTCCGGCGATTGGAAAAGGCACGGCACCGATTTTTTGGCCCGTTTTGGCAAAAAAAGGGTTAAAAACAGAGCGGCCAGGGGGTAAACTAGAATTGATTCTGTTACTGAAGGGGTGCATCTATGGCAAAACCGAGAACCGCGTTCACACTCATTGAATTACTGGTCGTGATTGCAATCATTGCTGTATTGATGGGGATTCTGATGCCTGTATTGGGCAAGGTCAGGAAACAGGCCAGGGGTGCAGCCTGTATGTCGAATCTCAAGCAGTGGGGCATTGTGTGGTCCATGTACGCAGACAGTTCTGATGGTAAATTCCCGGACGGCGTGATCCCTGCGAATCAGAGGATTGGCGGCGGCATGCCGCGCGGTCAGTGGGTCACGGCCTTGAAAACAGGATGGGAAAAGCACCCGGAGATGCTCCTGTGTCCTTCGGCCAAGACGCACGGCGGTATTGAAGGCAATGAGGGCAGCTTTGACAAGAGCTATTTGATGAGCGATTACGTGGGCGTGGGCGGGAGCGAAAATATTCAGGAACAGTCCAGCTACGGCATGAACTGCTGGGCCTACAACACGAACGTTGATCTGCAGGGTCGCGCTGCCGAGTGGCACTGGAAATCCCTGTACAGGGTCAAGCAGGCCAGTGACGTGCCGCTGTTTCTGGACTCCATGTGGCGCGGCGGCGGACCGTTCTGGGAGGATGCTGACTCCATTGTGCCCCCCAAGGTGAATGGCCAATGGAACGGCGCCGGCTATGAAATGATGCACTTTGCCATGGACCGCCACAGCGGCGGGGTTAATGTCCTGTTTATGGACAATACCATACGCAAGGTTCGAGTGAAAAAGCTGTGGGGCCTCAAGTGGCACAGAACCTTTGAAACCCAGCGCTATCTCCACGCCCCGGATTCCTGGTGGGGGTCATGGTTGAGCAAGGAGCCACTGGAATGACCATGCCATGAAAACTCGCATGTTGGCATCCAGGCCTTGTATCTGTCCTGCCCATGATTCCTGTGTTGGCAGCAGAGGCAATCGGTCGAGACGGATGTTGTTCAGGGGACAATAATTGAAAGGGTGATTCACAAATAACTGAAGTTTTGCAAACTTCAAGTTTTCTGTTTTCAGTGTTAAGTATTCAGTGCCCAAAACGCCTTTTTCCTAAAACTGCCTACTGAAAACTGAAAACCGAAGGGCTTTTTGCAAAAGTCCTGATATAACACACTCAATGGCTTGATCTGAGGGAGGATTTGAGAATGATGTGCAGAAGACTCACATGGATTATACTACTGGGCCTGACCCTGATTTGCAGTTCTGCCCAGGCGAAAATCAAGTGGACCGGCAATGGAGACAACAGCTTCTGGGACAATGGTGACAACTGGAACAAGGGGGGGCGCCTGCCCCTGCCGGACGAGGATGCCCAGATCGATATTGACGGTGCCCACTGCCTTATTGATGAGATCAATGTGGGCGACAAGGAGGCCGTGGCCCAGCAGCTCCAGCTGATGTACCGAGGAGACCCTGATACTGCCGTGACCCTGACGGTCGACGGCGGCATCCTGCGTCTCAACGGCAAGCTGTTCATTGGCGCTGAAGGAGGGTCCGGCACCTTGGTGGTAGAAAGCGGCCAGGTCTCTATGCCTCAAATCCAGTTGGGTAAGAATGCTCAGAACGCTTCCATTGTCATGAATGGAGGACGCATCGATTGTTCGGGCAGTCTGGAGATCGGTGTGAATGTCAATGAGGCAAGCACACGACAATTGACCATCAATGGGGGGGTGCTGAAGGCCCTGAACATGAACAGCAGTTCCCAGGGGTCCGTTCTCTTGAATGGCGGGGTGTTGGAACTGGGCAGCCTGACACTCGATGAGCGGGTGTCTCTGGATATCCTGGATGGGACACTCGTGCTGGCCGGCCATGGAGATCAGCGTGACACGGTGGAGGCCTACGCCCAGGCCGGATTTCTCACGGTATTTGGCGAGCATGCCACGCGCGGCGGGCTGGTCATCCAGTACGATGCCGATACGGATCAGACCGTGGTCAGTGCAGATCCAAGCCAGATGGACCTGACCAGGGCCTGGGGACCTGCGCCTGTGGGCGGGGGCATTGCCACAGAGATTGATGCCCTGGTCTGGACGCCAGGCAATGACACACGTGCGACCCTGGGCCATGATGTGTACTTTGGTGTGGATGCCGGTGCTGTGGCTGATGCGACTGCAGATGATCCCATGGGTGTGTACATGGGGCGTCAGGATGGGGCCAGCTTTGATCTTCCGGAACTGAGTCTGGCTGAGACCTATTATTATCGCGTGGACCAGATCGACGCCGCCACAGGTGAGATTCACACCGGTGAGGTATGGAGCTTTACGGTTGAAAACACCTTGATGATTGACAATTTCAATGACTATGCCAACTGGGAGGCCGTATTGGAGGTGTGGGAGGAGTCTGGGTCTGCCTGGAACACCATTTCCACGGATTTTTCTGCGGGCGGCAATGCGATGCGCGTCACGCTGAATCATCCCAACCAGACAGACGAGCAGAAGGGGACCCACGGTGCCCTGATCCTGGGGCGGGACATGGACTTGACTGTGCATGGGGCACGCGTTCTGGCCTTTGACTTTGCCAGTGATCCGAATCAGGGTTTTGTTGAGAACATTTATATTGAACTCAGTGATGGCATGACTGCCTCACGCGTCACGATTGATGATCCTGTGACTGTACGCAATCGAGCCTGGGGTCAGGTGGACATTGATCTGGCCCGTTTCGCCGGCATTGACCTGGCCCAGGTCAAGCGTATGGCTGTGGGGGTGAATCTCCTGTCCAGCGTAGATCAGCCCGTGTCTGTTTACTTTGACAATTTTCGTCTTTTACCAAGCCGCTGCGTGCCGGATCGCACCTTGCCAAGCGATCTCAACCGGGATTGTACAGTGGATGAGGCTGACCTGGCCATACTGCTGGATCGCTGGCTGGAGGGCACTGTTCAGGTGACTGCGGCCCAGGCACCGGACCCCAGCACCTGGTTGACGTTTGACGAACTGGATCCGTGGTACCTGGCCTTTATGGATGAGACAGAGGATCGCAGTGATCCCAATTTCCCCAGGGTGGTGACCTCACCGTCATCGAATGTGACCGTGGACCTGCTTGGAGGTTTTGATGGGGCAGGTGCTGCCGTGTTCCCAGGGGACGATCAGCCGGACATTCGAGGTGAGGGGGAAAGCTTTGTGCATGTGAACAAGGCCGGGATCGAGTGCCTGGCCGGCAGCACATTGACTGTGTCGCTGTGGGTGAACGGCGATCCGGCGTCTCAGCCCTTCAATGATGTGGTGTTTGAAGCCGGGGAAGCCGGGTCCCTGATACGGTTCGAGTGTCCTGATTCCCAGGGACGCGTGGTGTTTACCCATGGGATGCTGCCCCGGGACATTGTGACCTGGAATGGTTCTGTGTTTTCGGATTGGGCCGGGGAATGGAATCACTATGCCCTGGTCAAGGATGCGGCCCAAGGCATTCAGCAGATCTATCACAATGGTTTACTGGTGGCGGAGAATGCCGAGGCCTTTCAATCTTCACTGTGGCTCGATGATATGCGTATTGGGGCCACCAATCAGCCCATTGCGCAGCGTCCGTATCACGGCAAGCTGGATGATCTCCGTTTTTATGGGGCAGCCCTGCCGCAGGCCGCCATCCTGTCCCTGGCAGGTCGGGACACTGTGGAGCAGGCCCCTGTGACGCCTGCGGATATTAATGGCGACGGTGTGGTGGATCAGGCAGACCGTGACCTCCTGGATGCGGATATGGGGCGCATCCAGCTGTGGCCCGATTAGGGCACGTCCTGACCCTGAATATGGAGGACGGGGCAAAGCTGTCTTTTGATGCCGTCACTGCAGTGGGGTTGAGCCTGTGTTGGCCTCTTCCGAGACCTCTGTATTACTGGCTTCAAACAACTGAAATAAATTTCCAGATAATGCAATGTCTGGTTTTGTATCGTTCTTATTGTCAGTCCGTTATTCCTCTCTCGCAGAGATCGCCGAGAGCGCAGAGATTTTTGACTAAGGCTATTTTCTTGGACTATTTCAACACTGCTATCACAGTTGTATTTGAAACAAGGCCCCGGGCTAAAGCCAGGTGTCTCTGCGGGCTCCGCGAGAGGAAATTGGGTTTGGTTCCGGCCAAGGGGCCGGGCTGTGTCATTAGCGATCTGTGACCTTGATCCTCAGGGTCCTGAAGGCAATGCCGCCGCCGTGGTCCTGCAGGAGCAGGGGGCCCTGTTCGGCTTCGCCGAATTTGTCCTGGTCCTTGAACTTGCTCTCGGCCACGGCCCCGCGGAACGCCTTGCTGCCGCGTGTGAACTGGAGGACCTTCTTGCCGTTGAGCCAGTGCTGCACCCTCTTGCCCTGGGCCACGATGCGCACGGTGTTCCACTGGCCCCTGGGGTTGGCAGGCCGCTCTTTGGCAGGGAGCAGGTCATAGAGGTCGGCCAGGGCGTGCTTGGTGCTGATTTCCCTGTCGTGGTCATAGATCTGGTATTCCAGACCGAGTTCCTTGCCCGGATAGGCGAAGTACTTGATACCGCTGTTCACATCCCCCTTGAAGTCCGGATCGAGTTTGTATTCGAATCGAAAGTCAAAATCGGCATACTGTTCTTTTGTGACAATGCTGCCGCCTGCGCCTTCGGGACGCTTGTCTTGCGATGTACAGATGATCTGCCCGTCCTGCACGATCCAGGCACCTTGAGGCCGGGCCTCTTTGCTGACACCCTTGAAGTGTTCGAGCGACGTACCGTCGAACAGCAGTGTGAACCCCGCCTTGACTTCTTGCGCAGTGAGCGTGTTGGGTGTGACAGGCGGCTTTGCCTGTTTGGGCTTCTGACCGGCCATGGCGGCGGTCGATCCCAGGGTCAGTGCAGTCATAAGCATGACGCGGGTCAGGTAGTTGAATGGTTCTGTATTCATGCGTTGTGCTCCTTCTCTGTATGGGTTGTTACAGACATGAGCCAGGCATGGCCCATGTGTATGCAAACTTTAACCATAATCTTACCCCTGCGGCCAAAGGACTGCAAGGGATTGTGTCCATATATATTGGGTGGCATTTGTCGTGTGGTGTGGAGACTGACCTGCTGACCGTTCATGTCACACTCGATCCCGGGCAATGGCCTGCGCCCATTCATTTTGAGCAGGCCGCAAAAACCTGTGCTAATTATTGATGTTTTTACTGTTCTGATATGGTAACTTAATGGTCGTTTTGCCAGACCCTGAGTTTTGTCTGAAAGACAAGCTGAGGGGGGCGAATCGCCTCTTAAGACAGGGGCCAGCAGGTGTTATGTCCTTGGCGGTGGAGTCAGTCATGAGAAAGAGACAAATCGCACTCCTGGTTGTTTTTGTGGTATTTACGGTATTCTTTTGCCCGGTCACTGGGTCAAGGCCTGTCCGGGCCGACGAGTCTCTCAGGCTCTGGTACCACCAGCCTGCACGCCAGTGGGAGCAGGCCCTGCCCCTGGGGAACGGCCGTCTGGGTGCCATGGTCTTTGGGGCCGTGGCCAGGGAGCGGTTTCAGTTGAACGAGGAAAGTCTCTGGGCAGGTGAACCGTTTGATGTGTATCCGGAGGACTATGCTGCCAATCTCAAAACACTCCAGCGCCTGGTGCTGGACGGCAAGATTGCCGAAGCCCGCACATTCGGTCTCAAAACCCTGACCAAGTCTCCCACGTCGTACCGTTCCTACGAGCCCCTGGCCGATCTGTGGATCGACATGACGCACGGAGACCAGGTTCAGGACTATGAACGTGCCCTGGACCTCGAAACCGGTCTGTCACGGGTGACCTATCAGGTCGACGGCATCAGGTTTGTGCGCGAGGCATTCATCTCGGCCAGGGACGATGTGATGGTCATCCGTCTCAGTGCAGACAAACCCGGCGCGCTGACTGCACGCATCGGTCTGACGCGGGACAAGGACATGACCGTGACAACCCGCGGCGTCACTCAGTTGCACATGGACGGTCAGATTGTGGATGTGCCTGCCCCGGAAGGCTATGATGACAATCCGGGAGGTTCCGGGCCCGGGGGAAAACACATGAAGTTCGCGGGCCGTTTACTGGCACGGTCTGTCCATGGGACTGTCACACCGCAGGACAATGCCCTGTTCATCAGGGATGCAGACGAGGTGGTGGTCCTGTTCACTGCGTCCACGGATTTCAGTCTGGACAAAATGACCTTTGACCGGACGATTGACACCGGGCATCAGGCAGAGGCGATCCTGGCCAGGGCGGCGGGGAAATCCTGGTCTGATCTGCGCAGAGACCATGTGCAGGAACATCGTGCCTGTTTCAACCGCGTTGCACTGAATCTGGGTGAAGACAACCCGCAGGCCATCCCCACGGACGAACGCCTGGCTGCAGTCAAACAGGGCGGCGCTGATCCCGGCCTGGTTGCCCTGTATTTCCAGTACGGCCGCTACCTGCTCATGTCCAGTTCGCGTGCGCCGGGGCGTCTGCCTGCCAATCTTCAGGGCCTCTGGAGTCACAAGATGTGGGCGCCCTGGGAGGCGGATTACCACCTCAACATCAATCTGCAGATGAACTACTGGCCCGCGGATCTGTGCAACCTGTCCGAGACCGTGACACCCCTGGCGGACTGGTTCTGCCGTGTTGCACAAAAGGGTCGTGTGTCTGCGCAGAGACTCTACCATGCACGCGGGTGGGTGGCCTTCACCACCGTGAATCTGTTCGGTCGGACCACGCCCGGCGGCTCCAATGAGGCCTCTCAGTTTCAAAATGGCGCGCTGGATCCGCTGGCAGGGGCCTGGATGGCCCTGACCCTGTGGCGACACTATGAATTCACAGGGGACACGGCTTTCTTGAAGGCGCAGGCCTACCCGGTACTCAAGGGCGCCAGCGAGTTTCTCCTGGACACTCTGATTGAAGACAAGGACGGCTTGCTGGTGATTGTTCCTTCCACGTCTCCGGAGAACGCCTATGTCCAGCCCGAAACAGGCCGTGCGGTGCGCATCACACGCGGCTCCACCTATCACATGGCCATTGTGCGGGCCGTGTTTAACGCAGTCATCCAGGGGTCAAAGACCCTGGATCAGGATGCAGACCTGCGAGGCCAACTCACCACGGCTCTGGCCAAGCTGCCGCCTGTCAAGATTGGCAGTAACGGCACCATCCAGGAGTGGATTGAGGACTACGAGGAACAGACGCCGGGCCATCGCCACATCTCTCATCTGATCGGTCTGCACCCCTTTTCTCTGATCACGGCGCAGGACAGGGACCTGTTTGCTGCGGCGCGAAAGACCATTGAACGGCGACTCAGTCACGGCGGGGGGCATACAGGCTGGAGTCGTGCCTGGATCATCAATTTTTACGCGCGCCTGCTGGAGGGTGACGCGGCCCACGATCACGTGGTTCAGCTCCTGGCCAAGAGCACACTGCCGAATCTGTTTGACACGCACCCGCCGTTTCAGATCGATGGCAACTTTGGAGGCTGTGCAGGCATTGCAGAAATGTTGATTCAAAGTCACAATGGGATGGTGCATCTCCTGCCGGCCCTGCCCGGGGCCTGGACGCAGGGGTCGGTCAAGGGACTCAAGGCCCGCGGCGGCTTTGTCGCGGACTTTGCCTGGGACCAGGGCCAGATCGTGTCGTACAGGATCCAGGCCTCGCGTGCAGGCGTACTCAGGCTTCGGGTGGGTGACTTACTAATCGAAAAGACCCTGAGTGCCGGAGATGTGGTGACTGAGACGGACCAATAAAGCCCCGAACTTATTTTGTATTTGAGAAAGGCAGACGTATGAATCAAAACACAGTACGCTTTGTGATGTGTGTATGCATGGTGACAAGTGTCAGTGCTTTTGCCGGCACAGGAAGCACACCCCGTCCCAACATCCTGTTTGCGATCAGTGACGACCAGTCTTTTGCCCACACCAGTTTTTCCGGCTGCACCTTTGTGAAGACACCTGCGTTTGACAAGGTGGCCTCCGAGGGCGTCTATTTCTCAAACTGTTATGCCGGGTCTCCCGGGTGTGCGCCGTCGCGCAGTGCCCTGGTCACAGGACGCCATCACTGGCAAAATGAACAGTCCGGGCAGCATGCCTCTTCGTGGATGAAGAAATATGTGCCGTTTATCGATCTGCTCGAGAAGAACGGCTATGTCACCGGGCGAACCGGCAAGGGGGTTTCGCCGTTTCAATATGCCAGAAACGCAGCCGACACACTGTGGCGAAAGACGAATGCCGGGGGCGTTGAGTACAGTCAACTCCAATACAAGAAGGGGGCTGTGGGAGAGGCCAGTTATGCCAACGGCATCAGCCGGAAGAACTACTTCGAAAACTTCAAGTTCTTCATGGAAAACCAGGCCAAAGACAAGCCCTTCTTTTTCTGGTATGGAGCGACCGAGCCTCACCGGAGTTACGAAAAGGGATCCTGGAAACGCATGGGCAAGCGTCTTGAGGACGTGCAGGTCCCGGCCTTCCTGCCTGACAATGACGAGATCCGCGGTGACCTGCTCGACTATGCCGTGGAAATTGAATGGTTTGACCTGCACCTCCAGCGCATGCTCAATTACTTGAAGGCGCAGGGGCAATTGGAAAACACCATTGTCATCGTGACCTCGGACAATGGCATGCCGTTTCCAAGGGCCAAGGCGAATGCCTATGAATTCGGCGCTCACGTGCCCTTTGCCGTGCGTTTTCCCGGTCACTTCCCTGGACCGCGGATTGTAGACAACCCCATGGGTTTTATTGACGTGGCACCCACACTCCTTGAATTGACCGGCACCCGCAGTGACGGCATGCTGCCCATGTCAGGGCACAGCCTTGTCCCCCTGTTGACGTCCGACAAGGCATGTAGTGTGGATGCGTCCAGAAAGTTTGCCTACTCAGGACGCGAACGACACTCTTCGTCCAGGTATCTCAATTGGGGGTATCCCCAGCGGGCCATCAGGAGCAAGGATTATCTGTACATCTGGAATGTGAAACCCGAGCGATGGCCTGCCGGTGCGCCGCAGCGTCTCAAGCCCGGAACCACAGATCAACTCTTTCCCATGTACGGCATTGATGAGCAGGGCGTGCACCATTCGGAATGGGCCTTTACAGATATTGATGCATGTCCCTCCAAGTCCTTTATCATCGAGCATTACAGAGAGGCGGCCATCAAGCCGTTCTTTGATCTGGCCCATGCCAAACGCCCGGAGGTGGAACTCTATGACATCAAAAAGGATCCCTATTGCCTGAAGAATTTGGCTGGCATGGCCCATCATCAGGCGATTGAGGGCGAGATGAAGGATGCGCTCATGAAGGAACTGACAAGGTCCGAGGACCCTCGCGTGGTGGGGCCGGATACAGAGGTGTTTGATTCCTACATTCGATACAGCCCTATCAGAGAGTTTCCAAGACCGGAGTGAACCCGGAACTGGTGCAGTAAGAAAATGGAACCCGTACGTTCAGTGACAGTCCCAATACAGGAGATACCCATGAAATCTATCTCGATTCAAATCTGCGTCTTGGCTGCAGCCCTGTCGTCGCTTGCAGGGGCTCAGACCGTCCCTGCCCTGGGGCAGGGCCAGATGGCAGGCCGTGTCACTGCGAACAGTGTCATACTCCAGTCCCGTCTCACGCTGGGTACCGAGCTCATTGAAGGTGACCTGCCCGGTGTGCCTGGCGCGGCCTGTTTTGAGGTGTCCACCACCCCAGCGTTCTCGAATGCCTCCAGGACACAGTGGCTGTCTGCCTCTGAGGCAAACGATTACATTGTCAAGTGCAGGGTCAAGGACCTCAAGCCAGCCACTCGCTACTACTACCGTCTGATCTACGGCCCGGACCAGGCTCACACCATGACTGCGCCCACCTGCACGTTCAAAACACTGGGCGGTGAGGGCGCCGTGAGTTTGGCGGTAGTGACAGGCATGAACTACTTTTTCTTTCAGGAAGGCAACTACAAAAAGGGCGGCGGGTACAAGGGACCGGACAAACACCTCGGCTATCCTGCCCTGGCCAGCATGTTGAAACTCGAGCCCGATTTCTTTGTGGGCACAGGCGACACGGTCTACTTTGACCATCCTGCCAAGGGCGGGAACAAGTACACGGGCCTTGCCTGGTCTGACCGTGCAAAAACGGAAACCGAGATGCGGAGAAAATACCACGAACAGTTCATTCAGCCCAGGTTTGCAGACCTCTTTGCAGCGGTGCCCACGTACTGGGAGGTGGATGATCACGAATACCGGTACAACGACTGCGACAATACCTCCGACAAGGCGCCCTTGCCCCAGCTCGGCCAGAAGAACTACAGGGAGCAGCTCCCTGTGGTGGATCCAGCAGACCCTGATGCTGTGACCTACGGGACCTATCGCATCAACCAGCATGTCCAGATCTGGACCCTGGAGGGCCGCCAGTACCGCTCGCCCAATAACATGCCGGACGGCCCGGACAAGACCATCTGGGGCAAGACACAAAAGGCATGGCTGAAGCGCACGCTCCTGGCGTCTGACGCGACCTTCAAGATCCTCATCTCGCCCACGCCTATGGTGGGGCCGGACGGCAAGGGCAAAAGGGACAATCACACCAACCTGGACGGATTTCGGACCGAGGCCGATGAGTTCTTCCAATGGCTCAAGGCGAACAACTTTGACAAGAAGAATTTTTACATGTGCTGCGGTGACCGTCACTGGCAGTACCACGCCATCCATCCCAGCGGGTTCGAGGAATTTTCGTGCGGTTCCATTGTTCAGGAAAACTCACGTCTGGGCATCAAGGCGGGCGCTGCCAATTCTACTGATCCCGAAGGCCTGATCAAACAGCCCTATTGTGTGCTGAGACCCATGAAGCCCTACCCGGGTTTTCTCATGGTGTCCGTGATTCCTGCAGACTCCAAAACCGGCACGCATGCCAGGTTCGATTTTTATGACGAAAACGGAAACCTCCGCTATTCTGAGACAAAGGCTGCCTCTGCTTCGGATATCAATACAGCTAAATAAGACTGTCACTCATCGTCTATTTCACTTATACATGAGGGCATGATGCTTGATCGACGAACCTTCTTGAAGGCCACAGGAATCACTGTCACCGGGATGTGTCTGAATGGGTGCATGAAGAGCCTGGCCGCATCCGGTGACAGCGTGACACACCCGAATCTCCTGTTCGTGTTTCCGGATCAGATGCGCGGCAGTGCCATGGGATTTCTGGGGGAAGAACCGGTCATGACACCCACTCTGGATCGGTTTGCAGCGGAGTCACTGGTCCTGCCGCAAACGGTGAGCAGCTATCCTGTGTGCAGCCCCTTCCGCGCCATGCTCATGACAGGCAAGTACCCCCATGCCAACCAGGTGACCAACAACTGTCTCTCACTGACCACGCCTTTCAACTGCCAGCTTCAGGAGACAGACACCTGCTGGTCGGATGTGCTGAAAGAGAAGGGTTACAGCCTGGGCTATATTGGCAAATGGCATCTGGACAGTCCTGTGGAGCCCTATATTGAGTGTGCCAATAATGGGCCAAAACAGGCATGGAATGAATGGTGTCCACCGCATCGCAGACATGGATTCGATTTCTGGTATGCGTACGGCACGTATGACCACCACATGCGGCCCCTGTACTGGGACACGGAGGCCGCGCGAGACGGTTTTCACTATGTAGACCAGTGGGGGCCGGAGCATGAAGCAGACCTGGCCATCCAGTACATCACCAATAAAGAGGGGACGTACCGGGACCCTGACAGGCCCTTTGCCCTGGTGGTGTCCATGAATCCGCCGCACACACCCTATACGCAAGTGCCGAAGCGCTATGTGGATCGGTACAAAGACGTGCCATTGGAGGACCTGTGCCAGCGTCCCAACATACCGCCTGCGAACACAAAAATGGGGGCTCAGTATCGTCGTGATATTCGAAATTACTACGGCATGATTACGGGTGTGGACGAACAATTCGGCAGGATTCTGGATACGCTGAAGGCGCAAGGCCTGGAGGACGATACCCTTGTGGTGTTCACCTCGGACCATGGCAATTGCCTGGGCATCCATGGACAGGCCACCAAGAACAACCGATATGAAGAATCCATGCGTATCCCCTTTATGGTGCGCTACCCCGGAAAGATCAAACCTCGACAGGATGACCTGCTGTTTTCCTCGCTGGACATGTGTCCGACGCTGCTGGACCTGATGGGATTCGGGCATGAAATAGGAAAGGATGTGGACGGCAAAAGTTATGCGGGTGAGTTTCTTGGGCGCCAGGGCAGTCGGCCCGAGTGGCAGTGGTACATGTGGGTGCCTCAGGGCAAGCCTGCATGGGGCAGACGCGGCATCCGAAACCGGGCATTCACATTTGTGGTCAGCAAAATCCAGGGCCAGCCCACCGACTACTATCTGCACGACAATAAAAACGATCCCTATCAGCTAAAAAATATAGCATCACAAAGGCCGGATCTGGTCAAGGCACTGATGGTTGAGTTGGAACGAACCCTCCTGACATATGATGACCCCTGGCTGAAAACAGAGGTGTGACATCGAACATTTGTTCTGTGTCAATAGAGAAAGGAAAGACCCTATGGATACAAAATTGACGCGACGCGGTTTCATCAAGGGAAGTGCGGGACTGGCTGCCAGTGCTTCCGCGGGTGCAGGTTTGTGGGGGACGGGCCAGGCCTGGGCCGGGGCCAACGATCGAGTCAATGTCGCGGTCATAGGCATCAACGGCATGGGCCAGAACCACATCAAGAGCTATCAGGACTTGAAGAACGTGGAGGTGGCTGCCATCTGCGATATTGACGAGACCCTGTTTGGGCCGCGCATCAAAACGCTGTTCTCCGATAGAAACAAACGCACACCCAAGACGTACACGGACCTTCGCAGGCTGTTCGAAGACAAAGACATCGATGCGGTCTCCATTGTCACGCCCAATCACTGGCACGCCCTGGCAGCGGTCTGGGCCATCCAGGCAGGCAAGCATGTGTCCGTGGAAAAACCCTGCTGCCACAATTTCTTCGAGGGGCAGCAACTGGTCAAGGCGGCCAAGAAATACAATGTGATCGTTCAGGACGGAGCCGAACAGCGAAGCAATCCATGCGCTCAGTCCGCAGCGAAGTTCCTGCAGGACGGCGGTCTCGGCGAGGTCTATCTGTCCAAGGGCCTGTGCTACAAGTGGCGGGACACGATCGGCACCAGGCCCGATGCGCCCGTGCCCCAGGGTGTGCACTATGACCTGTGGCTGGGACCGGCGCCCAAGCGGGCGTTCAATCCCAATCGCTTTCATTACAACTGGCACTGGAACTGGGACTACGGCAACGGTGACATGGGCAACCAGGGCATCCATGAAATGGACATTGCCCGCTGGATGCTCGGTGTGACACTGCCCACGCGCGTCAGTGCCATGGGCGGTCACTTCATGTTCGAGGACCAGCAGAATACGCCCAACACGCTCATGGCCATGTTTGAATTTGACAATCCTGCCGGCGCAGGGGACAAGAAGAAGATCCTCCAGTTTGAAACCCGTCACTGGATCTCCAATCGGGAGGATCCCATGTGGCTCAAGCCCAGCAAGGATGATCCGGGCGCCTACATGACCAGTTCGGAGAATACTGTTGGCAATCTGGTGTACGGGTCCAAGGGGTACATGGCCAAGACCGTGGATGAATGGCAGACCTATATGGGCAAGAGTCGCGAACCTGGCCGGTCCGGCAAGGGCCTTGGCAACCATTATCAGGATTACATCGATGCGATCCGAACAGGGGACCCCAAGACCCACAACCAGAGCATTGAGGAAGGGTTCTATACCTGCGCCCTGGTGCATCTGGCCAATATCTCGTATCGACTCGGCAGATCCCTCGACTTCGATCCTGTGGCACAGCGGTTTGTGCGCGACGATCAGGCCAATGCCATGCTGCGGCGGGAGTACACAAAGCCGTTTGAGATGCCAGAAGAGGTCTGACAGGGGTCTGGGGTCAGGGGTCAGGGTTTATAAAACAGAAAGGCGACTGAATATGATTAAACGCACTATATGCCTGTGCTTGATGATGGTATTGGCCTTGTCCGTTGCAGGAATTGCCCAGACTGCGGCGTCAGGCGTGTCACTGGTGCGCCAGGCAGAAGGGTGGCAGTTTTTTGAGGATGGGCAGCCCGTGATGTTTTATCGCACCAAGGCCAGGAGTCTCAATGGGAAGTATGCGCGTGCTGACTACATCCATCCCCTCATGGGCCTGGACGGCCAGGTGCTCACAGAAGATTTCCCGGAAGATCACCTCCATCATCGCGGCATCTTCTGGACCTGGCACCAGTTGCTGGTCAAGGACCAACCCATGGGCGACGCATGGATGTGTCAGGACTTTGTGTGGGACGTCAAGGCCGTGCGTGCGCTCGAACAGGGATCCGAGGCTGCTGCACTTGCGGCCACGGTCCTGTGGAAGTCACCGCTCTGGAAAAATGGACAAGAGGCCCTGGTCCTGGAAACCGTGACCATCAAACTGCATCGACGCAAAAACGATTGCCGTATGATCGATTTCACGATTTCCCTGCTGGCCCTGCAGGACGATACATGGCTGGGCGGGTCTGTGGATGACAAGGGCTACGGCGGCTTTACTGCACGTATTGCCACGCCTGAGAACGCAGTATTCGCCAGTGCCATCGGCCCGGTGGCACCCAAAAACACGCCGGTCTTTGGCGGCCCCTGGATGAATGTGATCGGGACCTTGGAGGGCAAGCCGTACGGGACCGCCATTCTCCAGCACCCGGAGAATCCCCTGTTTCCCCAGGCCTGGATCCTGCGCAACGACAAGCGGTATTCCAACATGCAGAACCCGGTCTATCCCTGGCGTTATCCGGTGACCCTGCCCACGGACGAGCCCACGGTGCTGCGATACAGACTGCTCGTGCATCAAGGGCTGGATGTGGCAGCAGCCTGGAAGGCATATAGGTAGGGAGGCCTCCTTTGACACAGGCATGGTACACGCCTCTGGGAGGGCATTTTAAGCCATAGATGGCCCAGTACCCCCAATAAAGACTTTTATTTGGGTTGTCAATTGTTTATAATGAGGGAGGTCTAAGATAGTTCTGGCGGTGTACAGGGGGTACTTTGCTCTGGAAAGGAGAAGTGTTATGTGGTTGAAGAGAAATCTGTCTAATCATACCTGGTTCGTATTGCTCCTGGCCGTTGTTCTGTGTCCACAGGGGCTGGCGGATTGGCAGGAGACCTTTGACAACGGCGGCTTTGATCTGTCGACCTGGCAGTTTATGGCATATCCCCAGCTCACAGGGACCTTTGGAGGCGTGATTCAGGCCGGTGTGGACGGCAATGACTATCTTGCCCTTTCAGAGACCAGCTCAGCGGAGGTGGGAGGATCGGCCTTTGGCGTGGCCATTGGCTCACCTGAAGAATTCACGGATGTACGCATCGGGGCAGTGGTCAATGCTGCCGGCATATCTGCCCACAGCTATGTGGGCCTGGGTGCGCGAACGACCTATTTCATGGACGACGGGTCGATCAGCGGGTACCCCGGGCTCATTGCCAGTACCTATCTCATGCTGATTCACTATCAGGAGGGGCCTGCCAACCTCCGCATCGAAGTCTTCAAGACGGCCAACCTGGATGAGGGCATCATGAAGACGTATCATGAGGTGCTGGTGCCGGGTGTGGGGCATGCACGAAGTTATTACGCGGAACTGGATGTGGTGGGGTCTGATCCTGTCTACATCACAGGCAGCCTGTATGCCCATAAGGATGGACCATTGCTGGCAAGAACCCCGACCCTGGTTGACACCAATGTCAAGGATCCCTGGGAAAACAGCGGATTCCATGATGCGGTGTATGCCAAGGGTGTCAGTGTGGTCTTCAGTATGAATGAGGGGACAGTACCCGTTGGGTATGAGGCGACCTTTGACGATGTGTCCTCCACCGCCATTTCGCCTGCAGACGCGCATGTCAAGGACGTGGCTGTGGACAATTTCGAGGGCTACCAAGAGACTCTGGACCTTGGCGCAGCCTGGGTGTGCAATATCATTGGTATTGGATCGGACGGTCTCCCCCTGGATTATGTCAGGCTGAATAAGGACGGAAACGATGGACGCCTGCTGTTTCAATATCAGAATCAGTATGATCCGTATGTCACAGAAGCGGTGCGTACCTTCAATGTGCCCCTGGACTGGACCATAGGCGGTGTTGGCACACTGTCCTTGTCGTACATGGGACAAACGAGCAATGTCCCCCAACCCATGGCCATCCTGCTGGAGGATGCCGCCGGTTCGGTTGCCACAGTGACTCATCCCTACGCCTATGCCGTGCAAACCCACTTCTGGCGTGAGTGGGATATTGATCTGACCACGCTTGAAGGCATTGACTTGACGGCGGTCAAGGCCATGACGATTCGAGTCGGTGACGGCACTGATTCAGGCCAATCCAAGGACGATAAGGACCGAGATGAAGTGTTCTTCAACACGATTGTGCTCAATCCGACAAAGTAGTGATGGGGTTTGATTGATCTGAACTAAAAACACTTGCAGGTCCGGCGGGCATGGTGCGTCAGCCGGACCTGTTTTCTATTCACCCGCGTGTATTCAGTGCATTTATCCTGGCAATCAGGCGATTCACAGGCTCGGTGTGTTCTCCCTCTCCGGGGATCAGGAGGTCTGCATATTGCCTGGACGGTTCAATGTGCTCAAGGTACATGGGTCGCACCGTTTCATTAAACTGCCGGATCACGGACTCTCTGGTCCGTGCGCGTTCTGCCATGTCCCGCTGGAGGCGGCGCTCGCAGCAGACCTCCAGGGCCGTGTCCACGAACACGCGCAGATCCATGAGTTTGCGCAGGCGCGCTGTGTTGAGCACCAGGATTCCCTCCAGCAGGATGACCCTGCGAGGCATCACTGGGCGCGTATCATTCAATCGGGTGTGCGTTTTGTAATCGTAGACCGGGCATGACACGGTGTGACCGTGCAGCATGTGCTGCATGTGTGCTGCCAGGAGATCGTGGTCAAAGGCGCCGGGATGATCGAAGTTGACGCGGGCCCTCTGTTCAAGGGGCATGTGGGACAGATCTCGATAATAGGCGTCTTCCTGAATGACCACGGCCGTGTCCGGGCCAAGACGTTCCAGGAGGGTCTCGGCCAGGTGTGTCTTGCCTGACCCCGAGGCACCGGCGATTCCAATGAGTCGTGTCTGTGTCACAGGAGCAGCCCCACAATACAGGCCGTCATGAAGGCCGCCAGGGTACCGCCGATCATGGAGCGAAAACTGAGCTGGGCGATATCCTCACGCCTGGACGGGACCAGGGACCCAATGCCCCCGATCTGAATGGCAATGGATCCGAAGTTGGCGAATCCGCAGGCCGCATAGGTGGCAATCGTGAACGACCGGGGATCCAGTTGATCCTTCAGCTTGACCAGATCGATGTATGCGACAAATTCATTGAGCACGGTCTTCTCCCCCAGGATCTGCCCGATGAGCGTGACATCCTTGCCGGGGATGCCCATGAGCCAGGCAAAGGGACAGAACAGCCAGCCGATGATCCTTTCAAAGGTCAGGGGGGAGGCTGCCTGGATCTCCGCGGCCGCAGCCTTGCCCTGGAATACGGCCACGGCGCCGTACTGAGTCCATTCGAGTCCCCAGTTGATCAGGGCCACCAGGCTTACAAAGGCCAACACCATGGCACCCACATTGAGGGCCAGTTTGAGACCCTCGCTGGCACCGTGACATGCCGCGTCAATGGTATTGCGTCCCTGGCTGGGCACCAGCACATCCACGTGGCCCTTGGTCGGAGAGGTTTCGGTTTCCGGGATCATGATTTTGGCAATGACGAGCGACGCCGGTGCAGACATGATGGAGGCGGCTAATAAATGCCCTGCATCAATGCCCAACCCCACATAGGCTGCCATGACACTGCCGGATACCGTGGCCATGCCCCCTGTGAGCATGGCCGTCAATTCCGAGCGTGTCATGGTCTTGAGGTAGGGACGTATGGCCAGGGGGGCTTCGGTGTGCCCCACAAAGATGTTGGCGGCGGCTGCGAGTGACTCGGCGCCTGACACATCCATCAGACGCACCATGGACCAGGCCAGGGCCTTGATAATCATCTGGATGACGCCCCAGTGAAAGAGCACGGCCGTGAGCGCCGCAAAGAACACAATGATGCCCAGGACAGAAAATGCAAAAAAGTGCTCCTGATACCCCTCCCCAAAGAGAAAGGTCGATCCCTCGTTTGCGCAGCCCAAGATGCCGTTGACAATTTGCTGAACCACATCAAATACGGCCCGGCCCAGGCTCGTCTTCAGGATGATCACGGCAAAAACAAACTGGAACAACACGCCTGTGCCAATGAGCCGCCAGTTCATGCGACGACGATTTTCCGAAAACAGCCAGGCCAGCCCCATCATGGCGAACAGCCCCACAAGGCTGATGGCCCTCGATCCTGCAAAGATCTCCATACGCTAACTCCAGAAGGTGTCCCAATTCTGCACATACAAACCGGCCTGATCATACCACAGTCATGACAGCGTGAAAACTCCTTTAAATTTGACGGATAAAAGGGTAACATGGGACCGCCTGATACAAAGGAACCACTATGAAAAAAATACGTTTCGGTATTATTGGATGCGGTGCCATGGCACGGGAGTTTGCCAGTGCTGTGGCCCGGTGGTGCCATTTCACGGACATGGACGTTCAGCCCGAGATCATCGCCCTGGCCAATCGCACGCTCTCACAGCACAGGATACAATGGTTCACCGACCATTTTCCCTTGATTGAGCAGGTCACCAGTGACTACCGAGAAGTCCTGGCCAATGACCGGGTCGATGCCGTGTATGCAGCGCTGCCCCACAATATGCACGCCGAGGTGTACTGTGCTGCGCTGAAAGCAGGCAAGCATCTGCTCGGTGAAAAACCCTTTGGCATGGACCTCGCCGCGAGTCAGGCGATTCAGAAGCGCATCCAGGCCCATCCTGCCGTGCTGGCCAGATGTGCGTCGCAACTGGTCTTCTTTCCCGGTGTTCAGCGCATCTTGACCCTGCTGGAACAGGGCCGGTTTGGCCGTATCATCGAGGTGGACTCGGGTTTTCTTCACTCCAGTGATCTCGATCCCAACAAGCCCATCAACTGGAAGCGCATGCCTGCAATCAATGGCGACTACGGGCCCATGGGGGATCTTGGGGCCCACGTGGCCATGGTGCCGTTTCGTGCGGGATGGGAGGTGCTGGACACGCGTGCCATCTGTTCGAATATCATCACGGAGCGCCCGGATGCCCACGGCCATCAGGTCCCCTGTGACACGTGGGACAATGTGACACTGCTGTCCACAGTCAACGATCCCGCACACGGAAACCGTTTCCCGTGGACCTTGAGAACGCATCGTATCATGCCTGGAGAGATGAATACCTGGTACATGAATGTGTATGGTACGCTCGCCTCAGCCAGGTTCTCCCTGCGTCACCCCAAGCAGATGCAGATACTCGACTATACAGGCGGGGACCAGAACTGGCAAACCGTGGAACTCGGTTTTGTCACGCCCTACAAGACGATTACAGGAACAAACTTTGAATTCGGTGCCCTGGATGCGATCCTACAGATGATCGGCGCCTTCCTGTACGAACTGTCGCACGGCAAGCCCTTGAATCACACGGCCGCCTGCCCAACCCCGCAGGAGATGCATGGCTGTCACAGGCTTTTTACCGCAGCATTGGAGTCACACAGGACATGTCAGACGATCGTGTTATGACAGGACTTTTGGCAAAGCCCTGTGGTTTTCAGTTTTCAGTGTGTCAGAGTGCGGCACCTTATGCATGGCATGTGCAGAACTTCATAAAATAAGAGGAGTCAAAGAATGAATGCGAAGAAAATGGTGCCTGTATTTATCATTGTGGGGCTTGCCCTGCAAATGCGTGTGTGGGGGGGTCAGCAAAAATATCAACCCACCTGGGCCTCTCTGGATGCACGGCCCACACCGCAGTGGTTTACGGACGCCAAGTTCGGTGTGTTCATCTGTTGGGGCCTGTATTCAGTGCCTGCGTGGAGTCCGCCTGGCAAATACTCGGAGTGGTATCAATACTGGCTGCAGCAGAAATCATTCAATGGCCAGGTGTATGATTTTCATGTCAAGACCTATGGCGAGGACTTTGCGTTCAAGGATTTTGCCCCCCAGTTCAAGGCGGAGTTGTGGGACCCCAATGCCTGGGCCGACCTGCTGGACAGGGCCGGGGCCAGGTACATGGTCTTTACCACCAAGCACCACTCCGGGTACACGATGTGGCCCAGTGCGGAGGCAGAAAAAACCTATGGTGTGAACTACAATCCCGTGAAGGTGGGGCCCAA
This sequence comes from Phycisphaerae bacterium, assembly GCA_021736645.1. GTDB lineage: Bacteria > Planctomycetota > Phycisphaerae > Sedimentisphaerales > Anaerobacaceae > JAIPFM01. Next base: position 46,084 of record JAIPFM010000072.1, read on the forward strand.
GCGGGACATTGTGGGAGAACTCTGTGCCGCGGTGCGCACCAAAGGCATCAAGGCGGGCCTGTACTACTCGCTGTATGAATGGTACCACCCCCTGTGGCAGACGGACAAGCCCAGGTTTGTGAGCGAGCACCTGTTTCCCCAGTTCAAGGATCTGGTGACACGGTACCAGCCGGACATCCTCTGGTCGGACGGTGAATGGGAAATGGCATGGGAGCAGTGGCGAAGTCCTGAACTCCTGGCCTGGTTCTTCAACCAGTCAGACCATGAAGAGGACCTGGTCATCAATGACCGGTGGGGCAAGGGCGTGCGTCACAAGCACGGCAGCTTCTACACCACGGAATACGGCTCCGGCATGGACGACGATGCGCACCCGTGGGAGGAGAACCGGGGCATGGGATATTCCTATGGGTATAACCGAGCCGAAAATCTGTCTCATTACAGAACGGCGCAGGAACTCATCCTCATGCTGGCCGACGTGGTGAGCCGCGGCGGCAATCTCTGCCTGGACATCGGGCCGCGCGCGGACGGCACCATTCCGGTGATCATGCAGGAACGTCTGCTCCAGATCGGGGACTGGCTCAAGCTCAACGGGGAGGCCATCTACGGCACGCGTATGTGGGACAGAGCGTGCCAGTGGAGCGCAGGGCAGGTGCCGGCATTGAAGCGCGGCGAGTACATGTCCAAATTCAATATTCTGGAACAGACCGTGACCCCGCCGCCCGGGCAGGCACGCAAGGAAGTCCTGTTTACATGCAAGCAGGACAATGTGTATGCCATCACGCCCCTGTGGCCCGGAAAGACGCTGGTGCTGAAGGATCTTCAGCCGGGACGTGACACAGAGGTGACTCTCCTGGAAACCGGGCAGGTCCTGCCCTGGGAACGCCAAGGTCAAGACCTTGAGATCACCTTGCCTGAGTCCGGCCTGACGGGACTTCAGAGTCAATATGCCTATGCCTTTCGTATCAGCCATGTCACAAAGCCTCGAGTCACAGCCAATCCCAAAACTGTCGAAGAGATCGAGTCATGGTGGCAAACCGGCAAAACGCTCCCTGTTTCGGTCCATGACAAATATCCGTTGAATGAGATCACCATACAAGACGACACCGGCATCAATGTGCTGATTGACATGGCGCACAAGTGTGACTTCTTTACACTCTGGAATCTGGGAGGACCCCTGAATCAGCGGGGCATTCGCACGATCGGCAGTCATGCCACCCTGGATTCCGTGCTCACGCCAGGGGCTCCCTGTCGCGTGCGCATCCCTGTGGCGCCCAAGGTCTATCCCTTTGCGTGGTGGCCTGCACCGAAATTCAATGTGGTCTTGACAGAGGGCACGCCGCAGTATCCCGGGTACCTGCCTGAAGAGCAGGCGGTCTTAAAGGAATTTATCCAGCAGGGGGGCGGCTTGATTGTGTCAGGCACACGCCTTAGCGACGAAGACACGGCACAGGCCTGGTCTCTCAACGCCATGCTCTCTGACTATGGTGCGCGCATTCTGGCCGGGCAGGAGACCTGTCAGGGCAAGTCATGGCCCAGGTTGGAGGTGAGCAAAGATTGGCAGGTGATCGTCAAGGGTGACAACGGGTTCCCCATCTATGCGCAGCGGCGCGTGGGCCAGGGACGTATCGCTTTGCTGGCCTCGTCCGCCCTGTATCGCTTTGACCGCAAAGCACGCTCCGATGTAGCCGAAAAGTGTGGATTCCTCAAGGAGGTCATCCAGTGGGCGGCTGCAGGGTCCGACCCTGTGGGCGGGTCCACGCGTTTTCCCAGGGCCATGGGCGGCGGCGGGGGGATCTATCCTGAGTCAGAGACACGTGTTGACGGCATTGTCTGTTTCTACAGCAAGAACCAGATTCCTGAACTCATGGGCACGTTGAAACAGGATTTTCCTGCGATCACCCAGGATATCTATGCTTGGCTGCCGTCCCCAAAACCGGAGCAGCCCATGTACATGATCCTGTGCAGCGGCACCGGCGGGGGCTGGGCCGTGAATGCGTACCTGCCCAAGGAGGCCTCGACCATCTCCACGAGTTCGAACGGTATCAGGAGCATCTTCGGGCATGAGCAGGCGCACACCATGGCAGGGCCCTGCACTGCGGCCAATCATCCGTTCGGCGGCAACCGGGGCGAAGAGCACGCGGGCTGGTTCCAGGGCAAGATCAACGCCAAATACAATGGTGACACAGGCCCGAATCGGCAATGTCACCGTGTGTTCAGACCGGACTACGACGGCACCCAGACCACGGCTGATACCATTTTCAAGGCAGCCAATCTGGACAAGTGGAAGCAGGGCCATGATCGGATGATGATCTGGTATGTGTGGCAGAAACTGGACGATCGGTACGGGCCTACCTGGTATCCCCGCTGGCGATGGGTGCAGTCGCAGCGTTGGCAGGCAGAGCCTGACAGGCAACTGACCTGGGAAGAATCCATCGAGGACATGAGTATTGCCGTGGGCGAAGACCTGTTTCCCTTCTTCCTAAAGACGGGCAAACAGTTGGGCAGGACACGGTTTTCCGAGGCGGTGTTTCAAGGCAAGACCATGAGCCTGTCTATCGCACCCATAGAACCCACGCTGCCGGGCGATGTGTGTCTGGATGCCATTGGTGACTATACCAAGGCACTTGAGACAAACAGTCTGGAGGTCAATCTATGAACACACGTCAGGTCCTGTGCCACACGCTGACCTTCTTGGCAGGTATGCTCTTGTGGCACACCTGTGCCCGGGCCGGGGTACCGGGTCAACAGCCCAATATCGTATTTTTCTATGTGGATGACATGGGTTGGCAGGACACGTCCGAGCCGTTTCACGACCAGATCACAGAACTGAATCGGCGTTACCGCACGCCGAACATGGAACGCCTGGCCGACCCGGGCTTGAAATTTACGCAGGCCTATGCCTGCGCCGTGTGCTCGCCCTCTCGCGTCAGTCGCATGACAGGCCTCAACAGCGGCGTGCCCATGCCCCTTGACAAGACCACGGGCAAGCCTGTCGAGTACCCGGCAGATCTGCCCAGGACATAGTCGCTAGAACATGACACATATCAGCGTGCCCAAACGTGGGAACCCTGAATCAGCTCGGTGTATCGATCCTGCAGTTGCTGACTTAACTTGGCAAACTTTCGCGGAAATGCCTCGGCCACATTTTTGGCTTCCGACAGATCTGCCTTGATATGGTAGAGCTCAAAATCACCAAGCACAGCATGTCGAATGGTTGCCTGATTACCGGCATGGATATTCGTGATTTTGCCGAGGCGCTGCCCATCAACCTGAAGCGTGGCCAATATCTTCCAGTCGCCTGAGCGCATGGCCACGGCATGCTCATTGAGCGAGTTGTAATAGCACCAGAGCAGGGGTTTGTCGCGAGGCACGGTCAGGGTCCGACCCTTCAGAAAACCGGACAGGTCCGTGCCGTCCAACGTGCGCTGCGGCAGAGCGGCCCCTGACAAGGCACAGAATGTGGGCAATAAATCTAAAGAAGAGACCACTTCATCAGACACACTGCCAGGCTTAACGACACCAGGCCAGTGGATGATGCCAGGCACACGAAAACCCGCTTCGGACGTCCAGAGTTTCATGCCCTTCAAGGCCCCGGGGGAGCCGTAAGATCGCTTCGCACCGCCATAGCGATTCAGCGTTTCAGGGCCATTGTCCGAGGTAAAGACAATCAAGGTAGTCTGGTCCAGGTCTTTTTGAGAGAGAAATGTCAATAAGCGCCCCACAGCCTGATCCACATTTTCAACATTGGCGAAATACTGGGCCTGATCTTCATTGGCAGCCTTGGGGCGATATTTCTTGACCAGCTCCGCGGGTGACGCCACAGGCTCATGCGGTTCGTGAAAAGAAACCTGCAGATAAAAGGGATGCTGTTTATCCGTCTGGTTCAACCACTGGATGGCCTCCTGGACAATCAGTCCAGAACTGAACCCGGTCAAGGGCCCCACAGGCTCGCCATCTCGAACGAAATTCTTCGGATTTTCGTGACTCGGCGCCGCATTATTCTGCGTGGCAAACCAGTGATCAAAGCCTGCGTCACCTGGTTGCGGCTGGGCCGGTGAGTTGAACTGGCTGTTGCAGTGCCATTTGCCCACCAGACAGGTCTGGTAGCCTGACTGGCTCAAGACCATGGGAATGGTGGTTTCTCGTTTCTGCATATGCACCAGATCACGAAGGTTGGGCTGTTGTCTGGCGCCCGGAGGAATCCAATCATACACGCCGGCTCGGTTCGGACTGCGACCTGTCAGCAGCCCCACGCGTGACGGCGAACACACGGGTGCGGCAGAATAACAGGCAGTTAAACGAAGGCCCTGCCCGGCCAGACGGTCCAGGTTGGGCGTTTGAATCACCGGATGCCCATAACAGGAGAGATCGCCGTAGCCCAGATCATCGCAAAGCAGAACAATGATGTTGGGTTTTGCGGCAGGGACTTCAACCCGGGCCAGCGTCACTGTCGCACTGATGAAGACAAAACACAAAATAAAATGCCATTTGCAGGTTTTCATGGTTATTCCGAACAAGCCTCACGTTAACACAACCCAATCCCATCCTCCATGACAACCTTAAGCTTTGGCTCGCCCTCGTCAATGGAATTTTCCGTGATTATTGAACCGCAAGTCTCTTTGGCCTAAATAAATTAATCGTCAGCAGGATTTAACTGAATTGAAAAATGGACTTTGGGCCGCTACAGTAGAGGATAGTTGCAGACGAACCGACTCTACGGATCTCAAAGGAGCCAGCATGATCAATTGGCGATATAGTGTCATATGGTGTGGTGCAGCCGCGATGTTTTTGTCCTCCAGCCTTTTGGCTTCAGCACCGCAAAAGACACCCAACGTGATATTTATCCTTGTGGACGACCTGGGCTGGATGGACCTGGGGTGCCAGGGCAGTCCCGTGTACAAAACACCGAATATTGATCGGTTTGCAGAGTCCGCCATGCGTTTTACAGATGCCTATGCGGCCTGCCCTGTGTGCTCGCCCACACGTGCCTCGATCATGACAGGCAAATATCCTACGCGTCTCAATATCACGGACTGGATACCTGGGGCGGACCCCAAGAATCGAAAATTGCTGGGACCGCAGGATCTCCATGAATTGCCGCTTTCAGAAGTGACCCTGGCCGAGACCTTCAGGGACAAGGGCTACAAAACCTTCTTTGCAGGCAAATGGCACCTCGGTTCTGACGGGTACTTTCCTGAAGACCAGGGCTTTGACATCAACAAGGGCGGTCACCACAAGGGATCGCCTCCGGGCGGGTACTATACGCCGTACAAAAATCCCAAACTGTCTGATGGCCCTGAAGGAGAGTATCTGACGGATCGATTGACGGATGAATCGATCCGATTTATGCAGGACCACAAGAATGCGCCATTCTTTCTTTATCTCTCCTTTTACACAGTGCACACACCGATCCAGGCAAACAAACGTTTGATACAAGAAAACAAACAGCGCGTGGCCAACACAGATTTCTCAGGGCCGGCCAGTGTCAAGGAGCGGGACGGTCAGGCCAAACAATGGCAAGACAATGCGGCCTTTGCGTCCATGATCCAGGCCATGGATGAAAATGTGGGTCGCCTCCTGGCTCAAGTGGATTCACTTGGCCTCACAGAGTACACAGTGATTGTGTTTACCTCGGACAATGGCGGGCTTTCCACGCTGAAACGGGCCAATGCGCCCACGTCCAATGTGCCGCTTCGTGCAGGCAAGGGCTGGTGCTATGAAGGGGGGATCAGGATCCCCTTGATTGTCCGTGCACCTGGTGTCACTCGGGCCAAGAGCCTGTGCAGTTTTCCTGTGACCAGTACGGACCATTATCCCACCCTGCTCCAATTGGCGGGCATCGACTTGAAGCCTGACCAACACAGAGACGGCATCAGTCTGGTGCCGCAACTTAAGGGCATCAAGTCGCTGCAGCGCAGAGCCCTGTACTGGCACTATCCTCACTACCATGGAAGTACGTGGACGCCTGGTGCTGCCATTCGATTCGGGGATTGGAAGCTCATTGAGTTCTACGAGGAAGACAAGGTTGAGCTGTACAACCTCAAGGATGATTTGAGTGAGACTGAGGACCTGGCTGAGTCGCAGCCGAACAAGGCCAGGGAGCTTCTTGGCATGTTGCACCAGTGGCAAAAGGACACCGGTGCCAGGATGCCTCAGCCAAATCCCAATTTTGGCATTCGTTAATACTCGCTGATTCGGAACGATCCGGATAAAAGGTGACTTCCGTATTGCTAACTTCAAACAACTGAAATAATTTTCCAGATAATGCAATGTCTGGCTTCGTATTCTTTTTATTGTCAGTCCGTTATTCGTCTCTCGCAGAGATCGCTGAGAGCGCAGAGATTTTTAACTAAGGCTATTTTCTTGGACTATTTCAACACTGCTATTACAGTTGTATTTGAAACAAGGCCCCTGGCTAAAGCCAGGGGTCTCTGCGTTCTCTGCGAACTCCGCGAGAGGAAAGTTGTTTGGCTCCGGCCGAAGGCCGGGCTGTGCACTCTATGTACTGGCCAGTCTTATTGTCCTGTGTAGACTCTGTCAACATCAACCGGGTATTTGCCCCAGGGCACGCCGCTGGCGCGGTTGATGTGGTTTTGCAGGGCTTGATAGAGCTCTTTATACATTTTGTGCGTTGTAGGCAGCGGATGCTGCTCTCCGGGGTCTGCGTTAAGATCAAAAAGCTGCATGGGCTCAAAGGGTGTGTTCTGCAGGAGTTTCCACTGGCCCTTGCGTGCTGCATAGTAGGCGCGTCCCCCATAGCGGGGTCCCCCTTCACGACGGACCCAGAACACAAACCGATCTTCAGATCCTTGGGGTCTTCCCAGCCACAGGGGCAAGAGATTGACGCCGTCAATCGGGTGAGAGATGTCGGCCTCAGCTGCTGCACAGAGAGTGGGATAGAGGTCCATGGTCACGGCGACCTGGCCGGTGTGGTGTGATCCGGGTTTTATTTTGCCAGGCCACACAGCGCAGCAGGGCACGCGAATGCCGCCTTCCCACATGTCCTGTTTGCCGCCATGCAGTGCACCGTTGTTGGCACCCACATTCACTTGACCGCCATTGTCACTGGTAAATACCACCAGGGTATTTTCTGATTGTCCTGAGTCTTTCAAGGCCCGGATGACCTGTCCGATGCCATGATCCAAATGCTCGATCAGTGCCACCAGCCTGGCCCGTTTATCCGTGATACCTGGCTCACGGGCCTTGACCCTGTCCAGCCAGTCCTGAGGGGGTTGAATGGGTGTGTGCGGGGCATTGTACGCCAGGTATAAGAAAAATGGCTGCTGTTGACCGCGGGACTTGATATACTCCACTGACCACTGGGAAAACAGGTCTGTGGCATGTCCCTTGGGATCAATGGTCTGACCGTTGCTGACCATGTAGTTGAATCCATGGCGGCGATGGGTCCAGTAGTCATCCATCATGTCACCCAGGAATGCCTGCGAAAAGTCAAATCCCTGTTCCATGGGTGTATTGGGCGATTCCATACCCAAATGCCACTTGCCCACCATGGCCGTGTGATAGCCTTGGTTTTTCAACACTTTGGGCAGTGCCACTGTGTGCTGACTCAGATAGCCCCAGCTGTCTTTCTGGTGGGTTCTGATTACACCCGGCACGCCGGCCAGATCCGGGTACCTGCCTGTGAGGAGCGCCGCACGCGTGGGCGAACACACGGGGCAGTTGGCATAAAAGGGATCCATACGCATGCCTGCACGCATGAGTGCATCCATGTGGGGCGTTTTCAGGTCTGTGGCCCCCTGGCAGGCCAAATCCCCGAAACCCAGGTCGTCTACCAGGATCATGAGAATATTGGGCTTGCGATACAGGGACTCGCTCTGACCGCCCAGGACGTCACCGCTCAATGCCATACCGGCCACGAGCCCTTTTCCGAGTGCTCCAAGGAAGCCTCGCCGCGTCAGTTCTGCTGGTTTCATGTGTCTTCTCCAGGTGGACTTTTCAGGCAGAGAGTAGTACAATGGCCCCAGACTGTCAAGGTTTCAGGTAAATTCCGATTCCCGTACTCCGGACATTCCAAATAGAAAGGACCGCCTAATGAAAGTTGGGACAATGATAAGCCTCGTGTGTATCGCAGGTATGGTGTTGAGCGTGTCGGCCTCTGGCGCGAGCGCAGGCAACTGGCCCCGGTTTCGGGGGCCGAACGGGCAGGGCGTGAGTGCCGAACCGGGTATTCCCGTGACATGGACCCCACAGGATATGGCCTGGACACTCGAGCTTCCCGGGTCAGGACATTCGTCACCCGTGATCCAGGACCGCACCATTTTTATTACATGTGCGGATAAGGCTGCGTCGAAATTGACATTGATGGCCGTGGCCCTGTCTGATGGCGAGGTTCTGTGGTCACAAAGTTTTACAGTCAAGCCACTCAAGGTCAACGGTCTCAACAGTGCCGCGTCAAGCACGCCGGCAGTGGATGAAAACGGGGTGTACGCAGTCTGGTATGGTGCAGATGAGACCCAGGTGGTCGCATTTGACCGCCAGGGCCAGAAAAAATGGACAAGAGATCTTGGCCCCACAGAGACACGTCACGGTCCTGCATCCTCTCCCATGGTCTATGACGATCTGGTCGTATTGGCCCTGGAACAGGGCACCAACACCAAGGGTTTGAAGAGTTTCTGGTACGGCCTGGACCGTCGCACGGGCGAGGACCGGTGGCGCCTCGAACGCAGCATCAGCGGGAATGCCTCGGCCTCCACGCCGTGCGTGTACAAGTCTGACAGCGGCAAAAACATGTTGATCTTTACCAGCCGTGACCACGGCATCACTGCGGTGGATCCTGAGCAGGGGACCGTGATCTGGGAACAGACCGATGCCATGCGCGCCCGCGTGGTGAGTTCACCTGTGCTGGCAGGGGACCAGATCATCGGCACCTGCGGCCAGGGGGGCGGCGGCGTGCAACTGACGGTGGTTCGTGTGCCGGACAGTGCCACTGCAAAACCGAAGATCCTGCATGCCATCCGGGAAAAGTACGTGCCCTATGTGCCCACGTCCATTGTGGCGAACCATCGGCTGTTCACGTTTCATGATCAGGGCACAGTCAGTTGTCTCGATATAGAGACAGGGGCTGTATTGTGGAGCCAAAAGCCTGGCGGTACCTTCTATGGGTCACCTGTTCTGGTGGAAGACAGGCTGTACTGTGTCAACAGGAAGGGACAGGTGGTGGTACTTCGTGCCTCGGACACGTACGAACTCCTCGCGATCAATGAACTGGGCGAAGCCAGTCAGTCCACGCCGGCCATCGCCAATGGCTGCATGATCCTGCGCACGGAGTCGCGTCTGCTCTGTCTTACCGGGGACCAGGCCAAATAAAAAAGGCCGGACTCAGGAGTCCGGCCTTGAATGATGCATCTCTGATTGGTTCGCTAGCTGGTTTCTTCGTCGATCCAGCCTGTGACTTCCTTGACATCGTCCAGGGTAATGTCACCCATGTGGGCGATTCGGAAGGTCTCTTGCTTGAGCTTTCCGTAGCCATTGCCAAACACGGTGTTGTGTTTCTCCTGGAGCGCCGCAATGGTCTTGGCCACGTCGATGTTGCGCGTGTTTCTAATGGTGGTCAGTGTATCTGACGCATAGGGCTTTTCGCAGAACACGTCGAACCTGGACAGGGCCCATTCCCGCACATACTGGGCCATGGCCTTGTGGCGTTTCCACACGTTTTCCATGCCTTCGTTCACGACCTTGTGACACTGGTAGTTGAGGGCATAGATGTGCTGCACCGACGGAGTCACCAGGGTCTGGTTCTTTTCCGCGTTCTTGGCCCAGAGTTCGAAATTGAAGTAGTAGCCGCGTGCGGGCACGGACTTGCTCTTTTCCAGGGCACGATTGCTGACCACGGCCACGGCAAATCCAGGGGGAATGCCAAAGGCCTTTTGAAGGGAAGCAAAGGTGATATCCCAGCCCAGGTCGTCAAAATGCAGGGGCAGGCCGACCATGGCACTGACGGAGTCTACAAACACGAGCACATCCGGGTATTTCTGCTTCATCATCTGGCTGATCTCATAGACCGGGTTGGCCAGGCCGGTACTGGTCTCATTGTACACCAGGGTGATGGCCGCATAGGTGCCGGATGCCAGTTTTTCATCGATCATGGCTGGCGTGACTGCCTGGCCCCATTCGACCTTGAGCCTGTCGACCTTACGACCGCAGTCCTCCACCACATCTGCCCATTTGTCACTGAAGGCACCACAGCACGTGCTCAAAACAGTCTCGTCCGGTGCCACGCAGTTGCGGATCGCGGCCTCCCAGATGCCGGAGGCACTGGACGTGGACAGGAATACGTGCTGGTCTGTAAACAAGGCTTTTTTCAGCAAATCCACGGTTTCGCCGTGCAATTGGCTGTATTCTTTGCCTCTGTGACCAAGGGTTGGACGCGCCATCTGCTGAAGCACGTCATCATCCACTTTAATGGGGCCGGGGATAAACAGCCTTGGAGGATTTTTCCAGTCCGCCATGTATAGTCTCCTAATTCATCTTGTGCCAAAAGGATCTCGAATTGATCTCAGATACGTTCGAGTTTAAATAACGACTCTAAGCCGGGAATCATACACAACTCTCAGGCAAATGTCAAAACAGCGAAAAAAAACTTGCAGCATCTCAGGGCCTAGTGTTGACAAAGCACTAGAGACATCTGGGAGACAGTTCAAAAACTCTGATCAGTCGGGACAGCCCAGGTATTCATTGATGGCCTTGGCTGCTATGCGTCCCTGGCCCATGGCGAGGATGACCGTGGCTGCGCCAAGCACAATATCGCCGCCAGCGTACACGCCGTCCATGGAGGTCTTGCACTGGTCATCCACTTCGATGTTGCCCCATTTGTTGAACGCGATCTCCGGTGTGGTCTGGCGGATCAGGGGGTTGGCGGTGTTGCCAATGGCCATGATCACGGTGTCCACGGGCAGTTGGAATTCAGATCCCCTGATGGCCACGGGGCGGCGGCGTCCAGAATCATCCGGCTCACCCAGTTCGTATTGGAGGCATTCAATGGCCTCTACACGGAATTCCTCATTGCCCAAGATGCGCTGAGGGCTCTGCAGCAGGCGAAATTCGATGCCCTCCTGTTTGGCATGGTGTACCTCTTCCAAACGGGCCGGCATTTCCTTTTCCGTGCGTCGGTACACCAGGTAGACCTTTTCTGCGCCGAGACGGACCGCAGTTCTGGCCGAGTCCATGGCCACATTGCCGCCGCCGATCACAGCCACGTGTTTGGACTGGGCAATGGGGGTATCCGAGCCCTGGCCAAAATCATAGGCCTTCATGAGGTTGGCGCGTGTGAGGTATTCGTTGGCACTGTACACACCCACCAGGGATTCACCCTCAATGCCCATAAAGCGGGGCAGTCCTGCGCCCACGCCTATGTACACGGCATCAAAGCCGTCCTCCTGCATGAGCTGAGAGATGGTGCGTGTGCGTCCCACCACAAAGTTGGTCACGATCTTGACACCCATGCGTGTCAGCACATCCACTTCTTTTTGTACAATGGCCTTGGGCAGGCGGAACTCGGGAATGCCGTATACCAGTACGCCGCCCGGTTTGTGAAAGGCCTCAAACAGGGTCACGTCATGGCCTGCGCGCCGTGCATCCGCTGCCACCACAATACCGCCGGGGCCGGCTCCCACCACGGCGACTTTCTTTCCAGTGGCCGGGCCCACGTCAGGCGTCTCTGCGGCGTCAGATCCATCGGCCCAGTCCGCCACAAAACGTTCCAGACGCCCAATAGACACGGCCTTCATGGGATCCTTGTATTTCCTGCCGATCACACATTCCAGTTGGCACTGTTCCTCCTGGGGACACACCCGTCCGCACACAGCCGGCAGCAGACTGGCCTGTTTGATCACGGCCAGGGCGGCCTGATACTGGCCGTTGGCAATGTGTGCAATGAAATCTCGAATGGGGATGGCCACCGGACACCCCTTGATACACAGGGGATTCTTGCATTGAAGGCATCGCATGGCCTCCAAGCGAGCTTGAAGTTCTGTGTAGCCTTGAGCGACTTCCGTGACTGAGCTGCGCCGGGCCACGGGGTCCTGTTCGGGCATGGGTTGGGCCTCAATGGCGTAGCGATCCGAAGGCTTGAGTTGACTGACTGCCTGTTTCTTGATCAGTTCGTCGAGTTGGGATTTGAGGGCTTGTTCGCTCACTGGTCTATCCTATCGTCATGACACTGTTGTGTGTTCAGGGGTTGAGTCCGATGCGGCACTGGTGATCCTTGTAGGCTTCCATGGCCTCGTGTTCCTGTTTTTTGTAGGCGATCTGGCGTTTCATCATCATGTCGAAGTCCACGAGATGGCCGTCGAATTCCGGGCCGTCCACACACACGAACTTGGTCTGACCGCCCACCTCCACACGGCATCCGCCGCACATACCTGTGCCATCCACCATGATGGTATTCAGCGAGGCTTCTATGGGCACGTCCAGTTCCTTTGTGACATCGCAGCAGAACTTCATCATGATGGCCGGCCCGATCACGTACGCCTGATCAGGCTTGGGATGACGCGTGCATACCTCTCTCAGCGGTTCCGTGACCAGGCCCTGTCGCTTGTAGGATCCGTCGTCTGTGGTGACAATTAACTCGTCGCTGATGGCTGCGAACTTGTCTTCCAGGATCAGCAGGTCCCTGGTGCGTGCGCCCAGGATGCTGATGACTGTGTTGCCCGCCTCTTTGAGGGCCGTGGCGATGGGCAACAGGGGGGCATTGCCAATGCCGCCGCCGATGCAGACCACGGTGCCAAATTGTTTGATGTGCGTGGGTTGTCCCAGGGGGCCCACGATGTTTTCAATGGTGTCGCCTTCCTGCAGATCCGCCATTTCGCAGGTGGATTTTCCCAGGGCCTGCCAGATCAACTGGATCGTGCCCTGAACAGGATCAGTCCCGGCAATGGTCAGGGGGATACGTTCGGAATAGTCGTTGGTGATGCCCACGATGACAAATTGCCCAGGTTGACGTGCCTGCGCAATCAACGGGGCTTCAATCACCGCGGAAAAAACCTTGTCTGCGAGTTGTGTTTTTTGAACAATCTTGTGTGACATTGCCTGCGCATCCGAAAGTAAAGACAAAAAATAGTTGTACACCCAGTACACGTGTACAAAACCCGATTGACTGGTCAGTCCAACTCAGCGAGAAACTGGGTTTATGTCTGAATTATTCTGCTTACAGAAGTTCTTCAATGGCTGCAGCAATGTCCTTTTTGCTGGTCAAGCCAACCCATTTTTTTTGGACCTGTCCATCTTTGAAGAGAATGGTCGTGGGGATGGCACTGATGCCGAACTCGATCGCACTGTCCCGGGCCTCGTCCGTATTGATCTTACAGATCTTGGCCTTGTCGATGTACTCGTTGGAGATTTCTTCAATGATCGGGCCGAGCATCTTGCAGGGGCCGCACCACGGGGCCCAGAAGTCCACCAGCACGGGCATGTCACTGCTGTGAACGATTTCATCAAAAGTTGCATCCGTTAGTTCAATCACATTGCCGGCCATAGTATCATCCTTCGAAAAAATGTCGACCTTTCCTGCATTCGGAAATCAATTGCGTATTCTAGGCGGCAATCTGGTGTTTGTCAAACACTAATCAGGGGTGTTCACATCCTCAGAGTTCATCTCAACCACGCGCTCCGGTGCGATTTTTGAGGGTTTGGCAGGGAGTTCCACGATGGCTATGGGCAGTTCCCTTGTCTGAGAAGTCGGGCTTTCGTTTTTTTCCTCGGGGTCTTGTTTTTCTGCTTGCGCAGATTCAGGCACTTGAGTCTCTGGTTCGTTTTCTGTCTCACTCAGGGCGTTGAAATCCTGTCCCACAGCCAGGATCACACGGTTGACGGCCTGTTCCGCAGGCTCATCTGTGAGCGCCCGTAAATACAGGTCAGGACTGTGCTCACCCTGTTCCACCCACACGAGCTTGCCGCGAATGAGTTCCAGCAGGGCCAGAAACTGACCCACCATGACCAGTCGGTTGGGCTGGTCTTCAAAAAGACGCCGGAATGTGAGCGAGCCTTCCATTTGAAGTCTGGCCAGCAGTTCGATCTGATACAGATCAATGGGCGTGTCGTCTTTAATGCTTTTAAGATGGGCAAACTGACCGGTGGCCCTGCAGATCTCGTCAAAGGCTTCCAGCAGATTCCATATGTTGATCTGATCCAGATCCAGATCCGGCTCATGATGGGGTTCGAGTCGACTGATGATGCTGTCCGGTCTGGTGTAGCGTTCGCTCTGTTCGTCCGAGGCGGCATTGAGCAGGTTGGCTGCGTCCTTGAATTTTTTGTATTCCAGGAGCTGGCGTACCAGTTCCGCTCTGGGATCATCTGCCTGGGCATCGTCAAGCTCCTGCGCATCAACCTTGGGCAGGAGCATGGCGGATTTGATTTCCATGAGGGTCGCTGCCATCACCAGAAAATCGCCAGCCACGTCAATATCCAGGTCTTTGAGCATCTCCACGTATTTGATATACTGGTCCGTGATCACGGAGATGGGGATATCGTAGATCTCTACCTCTTCCTTGCGCACCAGGTACAGCAGCAAGTCCAGAGGCCCGGCAAAGATGTCCAAATTGACTCGGTAGTCTACCACGTCAGCCTTTCTTATGCCTGTGTCAGGCCCACTGCGGCGCGTGCCTTGTTCAAGGTGTCTCGGGCCACTGCGCCGGCCCTCGCAGCACCGTTGGCCAGGACCCCGTGCACGTAATCCAAATTTTTGGTGAGGTCTTCTCGCTTCTCACGGAACGGCTCAAAGTATGCCAGCATGAGCTCGGCCAGACGCTTCTTGGCATCGCCGTAGCCCATGCCGCCGCTGCGATACCGTGTTTCCCATTCCGCCAGTTCTGAGGGCTCAGCCACGAGCTTGAGCAGGGCAAAGACATTGCAGGTGGCCGGGTCCTTGGGATCTTCCACAGGTGTGGAGTCCGTGACAATGCGCATGATCTGCTTTTTGGCCTGCTTGGGCGGGGCAAAGATCTCCAGTGTGTTGTCGTAACTCTTACTCATTTTACGGCCATCCACGCCAGGGACCACGGCCACGGACTCGATAATGCGCGGCTCAGGTATGGTCAGGAGTTCGCTGTAGGCATTGTTGAACCGCGTGGCGATGTCACGGGTGACCTCGATGTGCTGCTTCTGATCGGCCCCGACAGGGACCAGATTGGAATTAAAGGCCAGGATGTCTGCAGCCTGGAGTACCGGATATGCGAACAGGCCATGGTTGGGGGTCAATCCCTGAGCCACCTTGTCCTTAAAACTGACGCAGCGCTGCAGCAGGCCCATGGGCGTGACACAGGACAGGAGCCAGGCCAGTTCCAGGACTTCCGGCACATCCGACTGACGCCAGAACACGGTTTTTTCGGGATCAAGGCCCAGGGCGAGGTAGTCCATGGCCACATCCAGGGACCGTTCAGCCAGTTCTTTGGGATCTGGATTGCTGGTCAGGGCGTGATAATCTGCAATGAAGTAAAAGCCGTCATGCTCGCTCTGCAGCTCCAGATGCTGCTGCATGGCGCCAAAATAATTACCGATATGAAGACGTCCGGACGGCTGGATACCTGATAATACTCTCAAAGGATGGATCTCCAAGTTAGTACAGGGAATCATGTCAATGAATACGAATAACCATAAACCATTGCACTATAGGGAGGTGGGGTGAAAAAGTCAAGGGGTTTGAGGTTTTTGAGGCAAAGCTCCACCTTCACTGAAATCGCACCCCAGTGTTCCGCCATTGAGTCTCAAGAGCAGACTTCCCAGGAGACATGCCGTCCCCAGGTAAGATGCGATTTCAGCGAGGTGACTGACACGATCGCAAACCAGGAAGAAATACCAGGCCTATGAGCGTCCCAGGGTCTTCATGTATTTTTTGGTTTTGCTGAGTCCCATGCGTGAGGCTTTCTTCTTGACGGCCTCGGTGGGGCGTCCCAGCTTCGCCGCGACGTCGGCCGTGGGGTTGTTGGCGAACATGCTCTTCAGGACTTTAAGGTCTTCTTTGGTCCACAGCCCTTTGGTGAGTGTCTTCTTGGCCATTGTGTGACTCCTTTCTATTAAGTCCGCAATGTGGTTAGAATATAATCTCAATTACCACTATAATCGTCACTTTGTGGGCAATCAATAAAGAAAAATAAGAATACGTCCTATTTTGACTATATTTTGGGTTAAAAAAGGCAAAACAGGGGGGTGGGAGGGGCGTGACTGTCCCGAGTGACAGATGGGATCGCGACATATGTCGCGATCGACCCCAAAAAGAAAGCCCGATCCGGGATTCGAATCGGGCTGGAACAGGTCAAGTCACCGTACTCGTGTTGACACAGCACTAGGTCAGGACAGCATGGCATCGATGGCACAGGTCCGGGTGGGACTCGTGTGTGCCCACACTGGCCACGTAATTCCAGCACCGCTGGCACTTTTGAGCCTCGCTCTTGGTGGCTGTAATAATGGTCGCGTCCTGACCGGGAATGAGCTCGATGGCGCTGACAATGCACAGGGCCGCGAAGTGATCCGTGCCAAATGCATTCAGGAGGTCTGTGGTCTCTTGATCGGCGTTCACCGTGACACTGGCTTCCTGGTTGCTGGCAATGGCCTTGTCCTGTCTCAGGCCCTCAAGGCATCTTAGGATGTCATCTCGGAGGGTCAGCAGGCTGTCCCATTGATCCAGAGAAAACTTGCCGTTCAGCCCGGATTTGGCTGTGGGCATGGTGGCCAGATGCACCGAATCCACGGGGTCCGGTTTGTGGTCCAGGGCCTCCCAGGCTTCTTCGCAGGTATGCACCAGGATGGGGGTGAGCAGGCGAATCAGGGCGTTCAGAATCTCTGACATGGCCGTCTGGGCGCTGCGACGTGATTGGCTGTTCGGGATGTCACAATACATGCGATCCTTGAGTACATCCATGTAAATGCTGCTCATCTCCACGGTGCAGAACTGGTAGATCAGAGAAAAGACTTTGTGGAATACAAAACTCTCGTAGGCCTGATTCACTTCTGCGACCAGGGTGTTGAGCTTTTGAAGGGCCCACTGGTCAATGGCGTACATGGTGTCAAAGGGGACCGCGTCCGTGTTTGGATCGAAGTCACTGGTGTTGCCAAACAGGTAGCGCAGGGTATTTCTGATCTTGCGGTAGGCATCCTGCATGCGCCCGATGATCTGGTCATTGCACCGAATATCCTCCTGGTAATTGACACTGGAGACCCACAACCGCAGGATGTCTGAGCCGTATTTGTTGATCTCATCCAGGGCATTGACATAGTTGCCCAGAGACTTGGACTGCTTCATGCCTTTTTCGTCCACCGTAAAGCCGTGGGTCAGGACGCTCTTGAACGGGGGTTGGCCTGTGGCGCCCAGGGCGGGCAGCAGGGACAACTGGAACCAACCGCGATGCTGATCCGAGCCTTCCAGATACAGATCCACAGGCACGGGCCAGCCCGCCTGCTTGACACACACACTGTACCAGCTGCAGCCGGACTCAAACCACACATCAAAGATGTTTTCCTCCTTGTGCAGGTCGTCCCATGAGAAGCCGTCAGGCAGGTCAAAGTCCTCGCCGAGGATCTGCCGGGGAGAATCCGTGAACCAGCAGTTGGATCCGCGCTCGCCCACATATCTGGCCACAGCCATCACGGACTCTTTGGTGAGCAGGGACTCGCCCTGGCCGTTGACAAACACGGGAATGGGCAGGCCCCAACTCCGCTGCCGGCTGATACACCAGTCGGGCCTGGATTCGAGCATGCCGTCAATGCGTTTCTGCCCCCAGGCCGGGATCCAGGTGACAAAATCAGTGCTCTTTTCTGCCAGTTCACGCAGGGTCTTGCCGTAGGCCGTGATCGTCCGGTCCACACCCACAAACCACTGCTCTGTGGCCCTGAAGATGACAGGTCCCTTGCTTCGCCAGCAATGGGGGTAGCTGTGGACAATATCTTTCTGAGAAAACAGCAGACCGATCTCCGCCAGATGGGCATTCACGTCCCTGTCCACGGACAGTACGGATTTGCCGATCAGCCACTCGGGCACGGTGTCGTCGTAGGTGCCGTTGTCCCTGACCGGCGAATACACGGCCAGGCCATTCTTCTGACCGGACATGTAGTCTTCCTGGCCGTGCCCCGGTGCTGTGTGCACGAGACCGGAGCCGTCTTCTGTGGTGACATAATCTGCTGTGATCACCATGTAGGCATCCTGGTCCGTGGGGTTGGCCCCCACAAACGGATGCTGATAGCGCAGGCCTTCCAGGTCGCAGCCCTTGACACGGGTCTCACTGATCGTGTAGTGACCTTCAGCCAGGTCACCGGCCGCAACAATCGCCTGCACGCGGTCTGCCCCCACGACCGAGACAAAGGCGCGGCCCTCTTTTTCGTACGACAGGGCGACATAGTCCAGGTGGGGATGCACGGCCACAGCCAGGTTGGCTGCCAGGGTCCAGGGCGTGGTGGTCCAGATCATAAAGCAGACCCTGGCGTGATCTGCGGCCTCACGTGTCACAAGGCCCAGGTCGGCCATTTCACTGACCGCATTGCTGTCTGCCGGAAAGTTCACAAACACGCTCGACGACGTGATATCTTTGTATTCCAGTTCCGCCTCTGCCAGCGCCGTTTCGCAGCCCACAGACCAGTGAATCGGCTTGAGTTGTTTGTAGACAATGCCCTTGTCCACGAGGTCAGCAAATACCTCCAGAATACCTTCTTCGTATCTGGGCTTGAACGTGAGATACGGGTTCGCATAATCTCCAAAGATCCCCAGGGCCTGAAACTGTTGTGTCTGGAGCTTCACGTATCTGCTCGCGTATTTCTTGCAATCCTGGCGGATCGTCTGCTTGTCCATGTCACGAGCCTGATCCCCGAGATCCGTCATGACCTTGGACTCAATGGGCAGGCCGTGGCAGTCCCATCCGGGTATATAGGGGGCGTCGAATCCGGTCATGGTCTTGTATTTGATCACCAGGTCCTTGAGTACCTTGTTGATCACATGGCCCATGTGGATATCTCCATTGGCATAGGGTGGACCGTCGTGCAGAATGTACAGGGGCGAGTCCTTGCGTGCCTCACGAATTTGCCCGTATATATCGTTTTTGGCCCACTGCTTCCGGAGTTGCGGCTCTTTCTGAACCAAATTGGCCTTCATGGAAAAGCCAGTCTTTGGCAGATTCAGTGTGTCACGATAGCCCTTATTCTTGTCAGACATCAGAAAATCCTCAAACTATGAAAGAAATTATAAACCGACTATCATACGGACTGCCTGAAACACTGTCAAGTCCGGTAAAATAAAGCGGTTAGGCAGTGGGCTGTTTTCACCTTTCAGTGTCTGTTCTTGGGTGATCCACCGTGACAGGCCAGACTCGAATCAGGGTGACACCATAACGGGCTACGGTGGTGGGGACGACCTGCCTCCAGGTTTTGAGTTTCTTCTATGGCCGGAGGTGACGGATGCGATGGCATCGGTGAGCAGCCATAGAGAGAACGGGATTGTGAGCTCCCTGTTACCCCTGGGCGAAGAGTGCGATCAGGCTTTTTGTCTAAAATGGTTTTTTTCTTGGGCTCGATGTAACAATAGGGAGGTACGGTCGTCTTTTAGTATGTGAAGTTTTGATCCAAATTTGTTATAATACCTTGTTTAGCGGGTAATGCTTCAGATTTACCCTGGTTTGTTTACTATAAACGGAGGACCTTGCTGTGATGTGGAAATCTTGGATGAGTCAGTGTTTTTGTGCTGTTTTTCTGTGTATTTTATGGTCTCAGGGGGCTGCTGCCCAGGAAATCCCATTGCTGCTGAATGAGCTCCTTGCATCCAATGATACGGTGGTGCGTGACCCGCAGGGCGAGTTTGAGGATTGGCTGGAATTGGTTAATCTCTCGGATGCTGCGTTTGATGCTGCAGGTCTTTATCTGACGGACGACGTCACAGATCCCATGAAATGGCAGATCCCCACGGGACTTCCCGCGCTGACAACGGTGCCTGCCCGTGGCTATCTGGTGGTCTGGCTTGACAATGATGGGGGCGACTCGGGGTTGCATGCAAACTTCAAGCTGAGTGCCAGCGGTGAGAGGGTGGCGCTGTATGCTGCGGACGGCATGACCCTCGTGGATGAAGTGGTGTTTGGCAGTCAAGTGGCCGATGTGTCGTTTGGTCGCTATCCCAATGCCGGTGCGTATTGGCGTCAGTTGGCCCAACCGACACCTGGTGCAGAGAATCACACGCTGTTTTTGGGCGAGGTGGCTGATACGAGATTCAGTTTTGATCGGGGGTTTTATACAGAACCGAATGACCTGGTTCTGTCGTGCAACACCCTGGGGGCCGTGATCATCTATACGCTGGATGGCAGTGAGCCCTATTACCCGGAAGAGGACGATGCACGGTCTGAGAACGGCATTGTGTACACTGGGCCGATCCGAATCGACAAGACCACGGTGTTGCGCGCCGCGGCTTTCAAGCCGGGTTACAAGCCCAGTAATGTGGACACACAGACCTACGTGTTTGTGCAGGATGTGACCAGTCAACCTGCTGCGCCGGAGGGATTTCCAGTGGCGTGGGCGGCCGGGAAATCTGATTATGAGATGGACCCCGAGGTGACACAGGATGTGCGGTACAAAGACAAAATGGCAGACGCCTTGTTGTCGCTGCCGACCCTGTCGATTGTGGCGGATGTGCAGGACCTGTTTGGCGAGGAGGGGATCTATGCCAATCCTGTGTCGTCCGGTCAGGCCTGGGAACGGGGTGTGTCTGCAGAATGGATTCAGCCCGACGGCCAGGAAGAATTTCATGTGAATTGCGGCCTTCGTATTGACGGAACCCTGTTCAGGCAGCCCGTTGTCACCATGAAGCATTCTCTGAGATTGCTGTTTAAGAGCATCTATGGTCCGGCTCGCCTGGACTTTCCCCTGCTGGGGGACGAGGGCGCCACGAGTTTCGATACGGTCATTCTGCGGGCGGGTGAGTCTGACAGTTATGCCTGGGACGGCGCGCGCTTTACAGAGCAGTATATACGCGACGAGTTTGCACGCAGGCTGCAGGGCCAGACCGGTCAGGCCAGTGCACGCGGTCGATTTGTGCATGTGTACCTCAATGGTCTGTACTGGGGTGTGTACAATGTGGCAGAACGTCCGGACGAGGATTTCTCTGCTGAGGCCTACGGCGGCAATGCAGACGATTGGGATGTGCTGTACGATCAGGGTGAGGTGGGCAATGCCGGGGCTCAGGCCCGGCAAGGTGATTTCGAGGCCTGGAATCAGATGTTGTCCATGTGCAAGACTGCCGGTGGCTCTTTTGACCTGTTGCAGCGTGTCCAGGGGCTGGATGTCGATGGGTTGCCCCTGGAGGGAGTGACACCTCTGCTCGACCTGGATAATTACGTGGATTATCTGATCGTGAATCTATGGTCAGGTCACTGGGATTGGCCCTGGAAGAACTGGTGGGCTGCACGCGACACGTCGGATCAGACCACCGGGTTCAAGTTCTACACGTGGGGCAGTGAGAACAGCATGGGCAACAGTCGTGACCGATCGCCCATGGACAAAAACGCCCTGTACAATGATTTTTCCGGGGTGGGACTGGTGCATCGTTACCTGATGCCCAATGAGGAATACAGGCTGCGTTTTGCAGATCGCATTCAGCGTTTGTTCTTTGCGAACGGTCCCCTGACTGAACAGGCTTTGCACAGTCTGTACGACGATCTGGCCGGCCAGGTGGAATCCGCGATCATTGCAGAGTCTGCCCGGTGGGGCGATATGCACCATGACGCGCCTCTGGTGCAGGAGGATTGGCTGGTGGAACGCGATTGGATGTTCAGTCTCTATATGAAGATTCGGAGCGACATTGTACTGGATCAGTTTGAAAAGGCCGGTTTGTATCCCATGGTGCAGTCTCCTGTGTTTGCCGTCAATGGTGTAGAACAACGGGGGGGGCTGGCTGACGTGGGGGATGTCTTGACCCTGGATTCAATGGACGGCATTGTGTATTACACGCTGGACGGATCTGATCCTCATCTGGCGGGCGTGGAGGCTGGGCCTCCCCCGGAGGTCGAGGTTGTGACACTGCTGGAAGAATCCGCACCCAAGCTGGCATTTGTGCCGTTTGGCGAGGTGGATGAGGCCTGGAAGGGCGGGGCTGCGTTCGATGATTCTGGCTGGGCTGCCGGGACAGGCGGCGTGGGCTATGAGTGGGGCACGGATTTCGTGGATTACATCGGTATTGACGTGATGGACGACATGTTCGTGATGAACAGTACCTGTCTGATTCGCATCCCGTTTGACTTGACCACGGACCCCAGTCAACTTGAGAGCCTGATACTCAAGATCCGCTATGATGATGGGTTTGTGGCGTTTGTCAATGGGTTGGAAGTGGCCAGGGCCAATGCTCCGGATGATCTGGTGTGGAATGCGTCAGCCGCCCAGGCCAGGGAGGATGCTGCGGAACTGACGATGGAGAGCTTTACGATTTCCGTGAAAAAAGACATGCTCCACAGTGGCCTCAACATCCTGGCGATCCAGGGCCTGAATAATCAGGAAGTGAGTACGGACTTCCTGATCAGTGCCATGCTGGAGGGGGTGAAGGCCGGCGAAGGAACTCCTGTGCCCATGGCAGAGGGTGCAATGAAGTACGAGGGGCCTGTCACCCTGACCAAGACGAGTGTGATTCGGGCCAGGGCCTTGAAGGGTCAGACCTGGAGCGCGATCAATGAGGCTGTCTTTGCTGTGGGACCTGTGTTTGAATCCCTGCGTGTGTCTGAGGTGATGTACAATCCTATGGACAGCAATTTACCTCAAGATCCGAATCGGGAGTTTATTGAACTGACCAATGTCGGTCAGGTTTCCGTGAACCTGTCAGGGGTGGCACTGACTCAGGGTGTGGACTTCGTGTTCCCGGATTATGATCTGGCTCCCGGTGCAAGGATTTTGGTGGTTCGCGATCTCGCAGCCTTTGAAGCAACGTACGGCCCAGACTTGCCGGTTGTGGGGCAATACGCCGGCAACCTCAACAACAATGGTGAGCGGATCACACTCCAGGATGCTGTGGGCCGCATACTTCAGTCTTTCAGCTACAAAGACGGCTGGATTGAAATCACGGACGGTATGGGCTTTTCCTTGACCGCAGTTGATCCTGGATCACAGGATGGCTACGCCCTGGACAACAAGTCCGGGTGGCGTGCGAGTTCCGTATTGGGCGGTACGCCCGGGTATGACGACAGTGATCAGGCCATGATGCCCGGTACTGTCACGATCAATGAAATCCTGGCCAATGCCGGTGTGGGTCAGTCGGATTGGGTTGAACTGAAGAACAACAGCAATGTCTCCGTGGCAGTGGGTGGCTGGTATCTGAGTGACGGCACAGGAGATTTCATGAAATATCGCATTGCCGATGGGACGGTGATTGCGCCTGGCGGGTATCTGGTCCTGACTCAGACTCTGCATTTTGGCAATGCGGCAGACCCTGGCAGTGCCAGCCCCTTTGGCCTGAATGCCAATGGGGAGGTCCTGTATCTTCATGGTGCAGATCAGAATGGTCTGAACGGCTACACTGATGAGGTGGACTTTGGGGCCTCTGACCAGGGCGTGTCTCTGGGACGCGTGTCTGGTGACAATATGGTGCCTCTCCAAAGCACCACACCGGGCAGCCCTAATGCGTTGCCTGTGCAATAGAAGGCGGTCTTTTCCCGCTAAAATGCGCCTTCTAGAGGCTCCCTAAGCCTGAACAAGAGGAAATTGGACATTTTTGCCAATTTCCTCTTGCTTTTTATCGCTCCGGTTTAATATGATACGTCCTCTTGCATCTTATAATAGACGTGGGGTAGGTTGCCTTCCTTTTATGTGATCCCAATTGGGTTTTATGTGGGGGGAGCTATTTATCTCGTATCTCGGATGTTATGGTGAGTTTTTTATAAATGAATTGATGGAATTGACTATTAAGTAGATAGAGCTTGTTATGGAAAAGATTCGTAATTTACGCAATATTGGAATTTCGGCCCA
This sequence comes from Phycisphaerae bacterium, assembly GCA_021736645.1. GTDB lineage: Bacteria > Planctomycetota > Phycisphaerae > Sedimentisphaerales > Anaerobacaceae > JAIPFM01. The sequence goes on from JAIPFM010000072.1 coordinate 70,015, forward strand.
TATTGATTCGGGTAAGACCACATTGAGTGAACGCATTCTGTTCTATTCCGGACGTATTCACCGGATGCAGGAGGTGCATGGTGGCAGTGCCTCTGCAGGAGCGACCATGGACTTTATGGAGCTGGAACGTGAACGTGGGATTACCATCACCTCTGCCGCCACGCAGGTGGCGTGGAAGGATATGAGTATCAATCTGATTGATACGCCCGGCCACGTGGACTTTACTGTGGAGGTGGAACGCTCTTTGCGCGTGCTGGACGGGGCGATCATGATTCTGTGTGCCGTGGGCGGTGTGCAGAGTCAGTCCGTGACAGTGGACCTGCAGATGAAGCGTTATCGTGTGCCGCGTATCGCGTTCATTAATAAGATGGACCGTACAGGCGCTGATCCTGAACGTGTGCGTACGGATCTGGTGGAAAAGCTCGGTCTTAATATTGTGCCCATCCAACTGAACATGGGGGCTGGTGATGATTTTGAAGGTGTGATCGATCTGATCACCATGAAGGCCCTGACTTTTGAGGGTGAAGGCGGCATCAAGGTGGTGATCGCTCCGATCCCGGCTCAGTATGTTGAGGCCGCTCAAGAAGCCCGGCAGGAGATGCTTGAGGCCTTGAGCATGTTTAATGACTGCCTCATGGAGATGCTTCTGGAGGACCAGCCCGTCGGTGAGTCGCTCATTCGCAAGGTCATTCGTGAAGCCACCATCAATCGAGATATCGTGCCCATGATGATGGGGTCTGCCTTTAAGAACAAGGCGGTTCAGCCCGTGATGGATGCGGTGTGCGAGTTTCTGCCCAGCCCCATGGACCGTGCCAGTTTTGCACGCGATCATGATAATGAGGGCACTGAAATCCCCCTGGCTGCTGACCCGGATGCCCCCTTTGTTGGGATGATCTTTAAGATCGCAGACGAGACCTTTGGCCAACTGAGCTATCTGCGCGTGTATCAGGGCACGATCATCAAGGGGCAGCAGTATAGAAATGCCCGCACCAATCGTATGCAGCGCATCGGACGTATTGTGCGTATGCACGCGAATGACAGAGAAGATGTGAAGGATGCAGGACCGGGTGACATTGTGGCTCTGGTGGCAGTGGACTGTGCCAGTGGTGACACGCTGTGCGGGGACGGTGTCAATTACTCGCTTGAGAGCATCTTTGTGGCCGATCCGGTGATCAGCCTGTCTGTGATTCCTGCAAGCAGTGCCGACCAGGAACGCATGGCCAAGGCCTTGAGCCGGTTTATGAAGGAGGACCCCACGTTTCGTGTGTCCACCTGTCCTGAAACGGCAGAGACCGTGATTGCAGGTATGGGCGAACTGCACCTCGATGTGTATGTGGAGCGCATGCGACGTGAGTTCAAGGCGGAAGTCAAGGTGGGTGCCCCCAATGTGAGTTATCGTGAGGCGCCAACCGCGGAATCCGAGTTCAACTATCGGCATAAAAAACAAACAGGTGGTTCGGGCCAGTTTGCCCATGTGGTGGGGCGTTTGATTCCCTTGCCGCCGGACGCTGAAGTGACCTATGAATTCGAAGACAACATTGTAAGCGGCCGTATTCCAGGTGAGTACATTCCTGCGGTGAATAAGGGATTTCAGGCGGCCATGAAAAAAGGCCCGCTGGCAGGATACGAGATTGTGGGCTGCAAGATGTGCCTGGATGATGGATCAGCACATTCTGTGGACTCGAGTGAAATGGCATTTCGCATTGCAGGCCGCGACGCTTTTATTGAAGCGTTCAGACGCTCGAAACCCTGTTTGCAGGAACCCATTATGACTGTGGGAATTGAAACACCCAGTGAATTCCAGGGCTCTCTGGTGGGCGACATAAATTCTCGTCGCGGCATTATTCACGAGACTGAGGCCCGTGAGAATTTCACGGTGATCAGGGCAGAGGTGCCGCTGGCCAACATGTTTGGATATGCCACGGTGATGCGTGGCTTGAGCAAGGGCATGGCGACATTTTCCATGGAAATGTCACACTATGCACGGGTACCTCAAAAACTGGCTGAAGAGATCATCTTCAAACGCAAAGAAAAGCAGGATGCAGCGCGCAAGTAATCGTGAATCAAATCTGGCGAACCTTGGCCAGGCTGGTTATCGGATAGTCTCACGTGGGAACCCAACATCGGGTGCCCACGTTTTTTTTTGATTTACCGGCTTCAGTACATGAAGCGGTTGGTGAGTTTTCGGAGCGGCCCGTACCAGGAGCAGTCTGCACATCGAATCTGGCTGGTCTCAAGATCCTCGGGAATGGGCTCCCCTGTCTTTGCGTACACGATTGAGTTGTCTGGCATGACAAACACAAAGTGCTCCTCCCCGGATTCTGCCTTGATATACAGCCTTCTCGATCCACACTGCGGGCACAGCATATATTTTTGTGATTCTTTCATGGGCACTATACTACGTAAGTGTTACCCCTTTGGCAAGCACACTTAATCCTGGAAAAGGGGGTGTGTGCATCACGATTTATTGTTAGGCACAACCCGCTTGTCTTGGGGGCATCTGCAAAGCGTGACACAGGGAAGGCCTGGGTAAAATGGGTGGACCCTCCAATCGGTTTCTATCTTGTGCCAAAATAAGTGAAATAAATCACGACAAATAAACCTAGTTGTTCCGTGGGAATTTAATGTAACGAAAGTGCCATAATATGTGACAAGTAGTTGCTATAAGAATATAAAATGTCACATTAAACCGATAAAATGAAACAAAATAGTTTGACGCTGTGGTCCGAATACGCTAAATTTAACCCAGAAAGTTTGTGAATGTGAACACAAGTGCAATATTTGCCGACATTAGGTATTATGAGATATGCACGAATTCCAGACCAGACGATTCGACGGTTGCCGCTTTATCTGAGAGCTCTGTTCCTCATGGCGGAGCAAGGACAGACTGAAGTATCCAGCAAGGATCTGTCTGAGCACGTGGGTGTCCATGCATGGCAGGTTCGCAAGGACTTTTCGTTTTTTGGAGAATTCGGTCGTCCAGGTGTCGGATACCAGGTATCCTGGCTAACAGATCAGATCAAAACAATCTTGCGTCTGGATTCTGAAAAAAAGGCTGTGCTCGTTGGTGTGGGTAATCTGGGTGCCGCGGTGCTGTCTTTCTCCGGTTTCAACAAATACAACTTGACGATTATCGCTGCTTTCGATGCAGATGTGAACAAAATTGGCCAGACCGTCGGTGGGGTAGAAATCAGGGATGTGGCTTGCCTTGATTCAGTCGGCGAGTTGAACGCGACACTGGCCGTTATCACTGTGCCCGGGCAAGTGGCTCAGGCGGTGGTGGACCCATTGGTGAACGTGGGGATTAGGGGCATTCTGAATTTTACGTCGTGTCGGTTAATTGTGCCCGATCAGATTAGAGTGACCAATATTGATATTGGGATGGATCTGGCCAGTTTACCGTATTATATCTAGTCGGTACTCCAGAGGGAGGAGATCGTTTGACATAGTCTGTATGGCGCAGTCAGTAACTTATGTACGCAACAAAGGTAAATGCGAAAGAGACAATCAGATTCTTGAACCGGAAAGACAATATGACTGTAAAGAAACTTGCCAAGAATGACTTTGATAGTTTCATTGATGCTATCATTCAGTCGAAAAAAGTGTATGGTCCACAGGTCAAGGGCGAAAAGTACGACTTTGCTCAATTGAACGCTGCTCAAGACCTGTGCATGGACTATGATGTGTCACTACTGCCACCCACAAAGTACTTCTTACCTGTCCGCGAAACCTTGATGACGTTTGAGGTGGGCGGTGGCTACACCAGCCAGCAGGACGAGGAACCATTTGTGCTCGTGGGCGTGCACCCGTATGACCTGGTGGCCATCAATCAGATGGATATCCTGTTCAGTCAGGACAACTACGACAGTCACTATATGACGCGTCGCAAGCATGCCACTATTGTGGCCTGTGACGTGGTGACGCCTTCGGCCAATGTGTTTGCCTCCAGTATGGGTACCGCGGTGGTCAAGGAGGGGGCCGATGTGCTGGTCACGGATATTGGAGATGGGTACCTCCTTGAGGCGATGACGGATAAGGGCGCGATTCTGCTGGCCAGCGCGACCCGGGCCACAGAGGCAGATGCCTCCGACATGCAGAAGCGTCAGGCGGTGAGGGATGTCAATCAGAAGTCGCTGAACAAGCACGAACTGAAATGTGACTCAGCCTATCTGCCCAAACTTTTGAGTCAGGCATATGATCACAGTGTGTGGGAGGAAATGGCCGAGACCTGCTTTGCCTGCGGTTCCTGTAACGTGGTCTGTCCCACCTGTTACTGCTTTGACGTGAAGGACGATGTGAACTGGGATATGGCCTCAGGCAAGCGTGAACGCTGTGTGGATGGATGCCTGTTGGACGGCTTTACCAAGGTGGCTGGTGACCATGAATTCCGCAAGGTGCAGGCCCATCGCTTCAGACACCGATTGTTCCGCAAGGCGAAATATGTGCCTGCCAAAATCGGCGGTCAGATTGCCTGCGTGGGATGTGGACGTTGCGTGAGTGCCTGCCTGCCCAATATTGCCAATCCAGTGACGATCTATAACAAGCTGCTGGATGACCTCGGAATGAGCTAAGATGAGTTGGCTGAAGCCATTGTGCTCGGCATTTTGTGGGAGAAATACCAATGTGTGACTGTTGTACTGAAAGTAAGAAGGACATTTATCTGCCTCAAATGGCCACGGTGACAGACACCCGGCTGATGAATGAGACGGAGATGTATTTGAAATTAACCATGGATGACGGACCGTTTGACTTCCAACCGGGTCATTTTGTGGAACTCTCTATTGCCGGGATTGGTGAGGCACCCTTTACCATTGCCTCGTCACCCACCCAGAAGGGCGGCTTTGAGGTGGTGGTCCGGCGCATCGGCAATGTGAGCAATGCCATTCATGCGCTGAAAGCGGGCAGCAAGATCGGCGTTCGCGGACCGCTTGGAGATGGCCTGTACCCTGTCCAAGAGGCCAAGGGCAAGAATGTGTTGTTTGTGTGCGGGGGTATTGGTTTGGTGCCGCAGCGTGCCTTTATCAATTATGTTCTGGACAATCGCAGTGAGTATGGCGAGGTGGCCATTCTGATGGGGACCAAGAATTATGATCAAAGGTTCTTCCAGGAAGAACTGGCGGGCTGGGCCAATCGCGATGACATCACCTTCGTGGAAACACTGGATACCGGGGACCCGCGGTGGGAAGGTCGTGTGGGTGTGGTCACGACATTGATTGAGGGCGTCAAGGACCTGCTGGGCAATGCCGTGGTGCCGGTGTGCGGCCCACCCATCATGTACAAGTTTGTGCTGATGACTCTGGAAGAGTACCACGTTCCCCACGATAGAATTTACCTGAATCTGGAACGCAAGATGAAGTGCGGCGTGGGCAAGTGCGGCCATTGCCAGATCAATGATCTGTATTGCTGCATGGATGGTCCTGTGTTGAAGTATTCTGATTTGGCCGCAGTGCCGGAGGCGATCTAACATGAGTAAACCAAGAATTGCGGTTTTCGATTTTGCATGCTGCGAAGGCTGTCAGTTGCAGATCGTGAACCTGGAAGAAGAAATCCTGGACCTGCTGGCTGGAGCCGATGTGGTAGAATGGCGTGAAGCCATGAGCGAGCAGAGTGACGAGTATGATATTGCCATCATCGAAGGGTCGATTACCCGGCCTGAAGATGAGGCACGCATCAAAGAGATCCGCAGTCGGGCCAAGGTGCTGATTGCTCTGGGTGCCTGCGCCACCATTGGCGGTATCAATAAGCTCAAAAACAATTTTGACCTGGATGAGGTCAAGACCTGTGTGTATGGGGCCGATGCCGGCAAGCCTCACCTGGCCACGGCCATGACCAAGGCTGTGGATGAAGTCGTGACCGTGGACTTCAAGGTGGAAGGCTGTCCCATCGACAGAAAGGAATTTACCTATATTGTGCGGTGTCTGCTCCTGGGCAAAACACCGGAGATCCCTGTGTATCCCGTGTGTGTGGAATGCAAAGCCAATGGCAATCCATGTCTGTGGGATCAGGGAGAAGTGTGTCTTGGGCCGATTATCAAGGCCGGGTGCGGTGCGCGGTGTCCTTCCAATAGCCATCGATGCTTTGGATGTCGGGGCTATGTGGACAATCCCAATGTGAATGCCGCCAAAGACGTGATCGAGAAATACAACCTTGATATCGACACGCTGAAGTTAAAAATGTCGCTCTTTGGGAGCCAGCAGGAGCCTACAGTATCATGAGTAACTCAGTCAATATTAATGTACATCATGTGACCCGCGTTGAAGGTCACGGCAACATTGTGGTCAATGCGACCAATGGCAGCGTCGAGAAGATTGAATGGCAGGTGCCTGAAGCCCCGCGTTTTTATGAGGCCATGGTCAGGGGCCAGAGCTACAAGGATATCCAGACGATCGTCAGTCGCATCTGTGGTATCTGCTCGATCACGCACTCCCTGGCATCCACCAAGGCCGTGGAAAATGCCATGGGCATTGAAGTCTCCGAGCAGGCAGACAAGATGCGAGTCCTGATGCACTACTCTGAATACCTCCAGAGTCACGTGCTGCACATCGGGTATCTGGCCGTGCCGGACTTCTTTGGTGAGAAATCCGTGGTGCCCCTGGTGGGCAAGGCCCCGGATGCTGTCAAGACCGTGATCAAACTGCACAGACTGGCCAACGACTGGTCAGACCTGATCGCCGGCCGAACCACCCACCCTGTGACACTCATTCCAGGGGGCATGACCCGATTCCCCACAGAACAGCAATTGCGTGACCAGCAGCAGAAGCTCAAGGAGTGTGTGCCGGATCTGAAGGCCGTGCTGGACGTGGTCCTGAGTGTGGCGGGCAACATCCCCGCATTTGAACGCGAGACTGAGTACGTGTCTCTCAAAAAGGACGGCATGTACACCTTCTATCATGGCGAGATCACCTCCACGGACTATGACGGGACAGTGGCCATCAATGATTGGAAGACCGTGGCCAATGAATGGGTTCCTGATCAATCCACCGCCAAATGGTGCAGGTGGAATCGACCCTCTTATATGGTCGGGGCGTTGGCTCGCTTCAACAACCAGGCTGAGTATCTCAGTCCGCTGGCCCAGGATGTGGCCAAGGCTGTGGGCCTGGCCAAGGGCAATGCCAATCCATACATGATTACCATTGCCCAGCTCGTGGAAGCCGTGCATGTGGTGGAAACCAGTATCCAGATGATCGACGAGCTGCTCACGGCAGGCATCAAGCCGGAAAAGATCGTGACCAGCCCCAGGGCCGGCAAGGCGAGCGGTTGTGTGGAAGCACCGCGCGGCATCCTCTTTCATGAGTATGAGTTTGACAAGGCGGGCAAGTGCGTGAGCGCAGATATCTGTATCCCCACGGGTCAGAACCACGCCAGTATCCAGCACGACTTTGAGAAGCTCGTGCCGGAAATTCTGGATGAAGGGCAGGATGCCATCCGTCAGAAACTTGAAATGCTGGTGCGTGCCTACGATCCCTGTATTTCCTGTTCTACCCATATGCTCGACGTTGAATTTGTCCAATAGTGGGATAGTGAGATTGCAACCCATGAGTGATCAGAAAAAGACAGCCGTGCTGGGCCTGGGCAATCCCATCATGTCCGATGAAGGCATTGGACCGGCCATTGTACAACGGTTCAAGGACCAGGCCGGACACGACACCTCCATCGAATTCGTGGATGTGGGGACTGGCGGGTTTTCCCTGTTGTATCACCTGGAAGGCGTGGACAAGGCGGTTTTTGTGGACTGTGCCCTCATGGGCGAGTCCCCGGGCACGATTCGCAGATTTACCTGTGATCAGGTCCAGACTGTGAAGCGACTCTCGCATTTTTCCCTGCATGAAGGCGATCTGTTGACCTTGATTGACAAGGCCAAAGAACTGGGCCAATGCCCTGCAGACATCGTCCTCTTCGGGATTGAGCCGAGGGTGGTAGACTTTGGTCTGTGCCTGACAGAAGCCCTGTCCAGTCAGATGGATCACTACGTGGCACTGATTGATGAAGAACTCAAACAGTCCAAACAACAAAGCTCTATGTGCTAGGCTCAGGCACTGGAGCCCAAGATAACACGCGGACCCGTCAAAACGGGTCCGCAGAAAAGGAGAGATCATGGCAAAAGGAAAAGTTTTGATTGTGGACGATGATGTGGATATTGTAGAAGCCATGAAAGTCGTTTTATCCAGTAAGGGTTATCAGGTTTCCAGTGCGCAGGACAGTTCTGTGGCCCAGGCATGCCTGGAAAAGGACCTGCCCGATGTGATTATCCTGGATGTGATGATGCGAAGTCCGCAAGAAGGATTTGGATTCGCCAGGTGGCTCCATCAGCATGACACCTTCAAGACGATCCCTGTGCTCATGCTGAGTGGGGTGAAGGGCGAAACCGGCATAGATTTCAAGTCTGAGGCTGGAGATGAGGCCTGGTTGCCAGTGGCGGCTTTCCTGGACAAACCTGTGAAGCCGGACGTGCTGGTCGAAAAGGTCGCATCGCTTATCAAGAGTTCTTGATCCGATGGAATATTTACTGCAAAGCACCAGTTTAACTCGACGAGCCTTTTGGCTCGTTGGGTTGAGGTGGTGGGCCATCATTGCCCTGGCAGGGGCCACGTTTGCCGCCAGTCGCTGGCTGAATGTGGGTCTGCCGGTGCATCGCATTTATGTGATCACGGCCTTGCTGCTGGTGTACAATGGTGTGCTATACGGTTTGTTGTCGTTTATCCGTGTTCGAGAACAGGATAGACAACGGACCATCGGGGCCGTGATTTCCTGCCAGATCTCTGTGGACCTCATGATTCTGGCGACGATTCTGCATTATTCGGGGGGCATTGAAAATCCATTTCGGTCATTTTTTGTGTTTCACATGATTATTGCCAGTATCCTCTGTTCACGGATACAGAGCTACTGTCAGGCGACGTTGGCCATGTTCTTGTTTGGCGGGATTGTCCTGCTCGAGGCCCTGGGGAAGATTCCGCATTACAGTCTGACAGGATTCACCCAGGTTGTCCCTTATCAGCATATCTCGTATGTCACGGGTATGTTGGGCGTTCTGGCGATGACACTCTACCTGGTGGTCTACATGACCACCTCCATTGCAGAACAACTGCGTTTGCGGCAGCATGACCTGACCCAGGCGAATCGGCATCTGGAAGAGAAGGATGTCATCAAAAACCAGTATGTGCTTCGTGTCACTCACGACATCAAGGGGCACCTGGCCGCCATCGACAGTTGCCTGGGACTGGTGCATGACGAGACTGTGGGGCCGCTCAATGAACAGCAGAAAGACCTCACCGGCAGGGCGTATCGACGCACGAACAAGTGTCTGGAATTTGTGCTGGCGCTGCTCAAGGTCACGCACATGAAACTCTCCGGCCGGATGGATGTGACCTGCTTTTCTCTGCGCACCTGTATTGCCAATGCCATTGGGGCAGTGAAGCGCAGCGCCCAGGACAAGCACATTGAACTGCATTTCAACCTGGACAAGACTGTGGATCAGTACTGCGGTGAGGCCGTGATGATCGAAGAGACCCTCATGAACCTCCTGGTCAATGCCATCAAATATACACCCGAAGGAGGCCAGGTCACGATGACGGTCCGCGATCTTCCTGAGGTGGTTGAGGTCAGTGTTCAGGACACGGGGATCGGTATTCCTGAGTCTGACATGCCAAGAATATTTGAAGAGTTCTTCAGGGCACAAAATGCCAAGGCCACGGAAAAAGACGGTACCGGTCTTGGGCTGTCCTTTGCCAAGCGAGTCATCGAACGCCACAAGGGGACCCTCACGGTCAAGAGCCGCCAACATGAAGGATCCACCTTTACCTTCACGCTTTCAAAAAACGCCTTCTCAGTTTAATAGAGTCGCACGCTACCCCCCTCCGGTTCCCTTGTCATGCCGTGTTTTTCAAAAAAACGCCAGTCTTTCTTTTTTTGGCTGATTTGGATTTAACTTGAACACAGGGGTCATTGTACGCATACTCTACATACCCGGGTGATAGTTGCGTGTTTCCAAGTGGTGGATTCCGGGTATCGTCCAATGCCTGACGCTGGTTCAAGACGGCCAGTCCGAGGGGCTTAGGAAAACAGCTTTTGGAATGTCACGAAAGGTGATCTGATGAAGAAAAGGGGAATCATACTGTTGAGTTGTCTGGCTTGCACGACCCTGTATGCCCAGATTGACAATTCAAGCGTGTCTCCGCAAGGCATTCGCGCGGTGACCCGGCCCAGTGCAGATGTGCAATTGTCTTTTGTTCAGCCCGGACGCGTGGCCAGCATCATGCACAAGGACGGCGCCAAGATTCAAGCGGGTGAGGTGTTGGTTCAATTGGATGACACTGTGGAACAGGTGCTGCTCGCTCAGATCGAAGCGGCCAGTCGAGACACCACACAGATCCAGGCCAGTCAGGCCTCTCTTGACCAGAAAAAGGTAGATCTCTCGAAAATGGAGACAGCCGCCATACACCGTGCTGTCACCCAGCTGGAGGTCGAGCATGCGAGACTGGATGTCACCATTGCGGAACTGGCTCTGCAGATGGCGGTGTTTGAACACGAGCAGGCCGTTCGGAAGTTTGAGGAAACTCAAAAACGTATCAATATGATGCGTCTGCTCAGCCCGATCAGCGGTATTGTCGAGCAGATCCAGATTGAAGCGGGCGAAAGTGTGAATGCGCTGGACGATGTGATGCGTATTGTCCAGATCGATCCTCTGTGGATTGATGTATCGGTGCCTCTGCCGACAGCCCGATCCCTGGGCAAGGGCCAAGCGGTTCAGGTGGTGTTTCCATTGCCCAATGCGGAAACCACCGAAGGTCGCGTGACCTATGTGTCGTCTGTGGCCGATGCAGGCAGTGGTACACTCATTGTCAGAATCGAAGTGCCGAACAAGTCCGCTCGCCCTGCAGGGGAGCATGTGCGTGTCATTTATTCATTGCCTCAATGAGGAGTCTGGGCCTTATGAAATCCTGTAATTCGTTGCACCTTATCCCGTGGGTCGCTTGTCTGATGCTGGTGACCGGATGCGTGTCTGACCGAGTAGAGAAGAAAAATGTGACCGACCGTTATCAGGGGGTACTGATGGGGCGGGGGCCGCTTGAACGCGAATCTGAATATGATGCCAACGAGCCCAATGACGTGGGCCTGGTCCGTCCTCTAGGCCGTTCCGTGATCAAGCCCTTGTCCACGGACCCTGATTTCTTTCAAACAGAAGGACCCAAAACGCTTGAGCTTTCCCTGGATGAAGCGATCCGTGCGGTTCTGACCAACAGTCCTGAAGTGCGTGTGATCAGTTATGATCCAGCCCTGGCAGAAGAGGAGATCCGGAAACAGGCCGCAGCCTTTGACCCCACGGCCTTTGGTGAAGCCCAATACGATAAAACAGATCGCATGAAAAGCTCGAACAGCGAGATTGGGCAGGCCGATGTGTATCGGTTTGAATCAGGCGTGAGACGAAGGACCACCTGGGGCACGGAATGGTCCGCGAGCTATGCCATCACCAATAGCTGGGATGACTTGTCCACGCGTTTTCCTCCTTATACTGCAAGACGGTACGAGCCCGTGATGGTGTTCAGGCTCAAGCAGCCTCTGCTCCGGGATGCCTGGCAGCGTGTGAACATGGCCAATGTCGACATATCCAGACTGCAGCACCGGATTGCCCTGCTCAGTTTTCAACAGAAGGCCGAAGATATGGTCACAGAAGCCATCGCCGCCTATTGGCAGTTGGCTCAGGCCAGGCAGGATCGAAGCACCTTCAAAGAGTTGCTGGATGCTGCCCAGCAGACCCTGGACAAGGTGCAGCGAAGGAGTGAGATTGATGCCACTGAGGTCCAGATCAGGCAGGCCATCGTGAGTGTCAGTGCTCGTAAAGCATTTCTCGTGCAGGCCGAAAAACAGGTGCAGGATGCCCAGGATACACTGGTGCGTCTGATGGGCGACCCGGCCGTTGACTTGATTGATCACACGGAAATCATCCCCACGAGTAGGCCGTCTGAAACACTCAAGACTCTGAATGTGCAGGACATGATCGCTGTGGCACTGCAGCACAATCCTGTGATGCATCAGGTCAGGATGCGCGTGGATATTGCGGACATCAATATTGACGTGGCTGGCAATCAGAAGATGCCCAGGCTGGACCTCGTGGCCTCTGCCAGCACTCAGAGCATAGACCGTCACAGGGACATAGCCAACGATATCCTCCAGGAGTACAACTACAATAGCTACGGCATAGGCTTGACCATGGAAATCCCTCTGGGCAATCGAGCACGAATCGCCGAGTTGCGTTCGAGAAAATATGAACGCCTCAAGGCCGTGGCCGTGGTTCAGAATGTGGCAGATCAGGTGGCCGTCCAGACCAAGGAACGGATGCGTCGTATTGAGTCGAGTTTTGCGCAGATCAAGGTTCAGGAACAAGCCACTGAGGCTGCCACCTCGCAACTGCTGGCCCTGGAGGAATCAGAAAACATTCGTGAACGTCTGACACCGGAATACCTCCAGGTCAAGCTCCAGGCCCAGGAGGCCCTGGCCACGGCTCATCGCGCACGCGTCAGTGCGGTGGTGGAGTATAACGTGGCTCTGGCTCAATTGGCTCAAACTACAGGCCGTGTCCTGGAGCTGCATCGGGTCGGCGCGTTGGCACCAGACATTCCTTAGACAGAGATCACCAGGTGGGTGCGAACCCGAGTTGTTCTTCGAGCCATCGGTCGGTCTTCATGACACTCTTTCGCTGCCTGCGTGCCAGTGCCTGCGTGCGTTTTTGAGCGTGATGGAACACGGATCGTGTGATGGCCGAGGATTGATTGACGCCGAGTCGAAGGCTCAGTTTTCGGGCCCAGCGAGTTTGAGCGGCGGCATGGCGGGTGATCAGATCATCTTCCATGGACACAATGGCCCGGGCACTGCCCGGATCACCCTGGCGTGCGCACCGACCAAAGAGCTGGCGGTCAATTCGGTTGGATTCATTCTTTTCTGCACAGATCACATGCAGGCCTCCCAGGTCCGCGATACCCGGCCCGAGTTTGATGTCTGTGCCGCGTCCCGCCATGTTGGTGGCCACGGTGATGCGTCCGGCCTGGCCGGCAAAGGCCACGATCTTGGCTTCTTCCTGGTGACGCACTGCATTGAGTACCTCGTGCTCCAGTTGTTCTTGGGTCAACATGCGGCTCAACAATTCGCTGGTATGCACACTGCGCGTGCCAATGAGCACTGGGCGCCCCTGGCTATGCATGTGTTGGATCTCCGTGAGAATGGCAGCCCACTTGTGGGCCTGGTCACGCATGATCACATCAGGATAGAGTTTTCTCTGACAGGGTCTGTTCGGCGGAATCACGACCACGGGCAGGTGATACACGGACCAGAACTCACGCCTGGCTTCCCACGCGGTCCCGGTCATGCCGGACAGGGTCCGGTACAGTCGGAAAAACCTCTGGAAACTGATCCTGGCGTAGGTATCTTTAATGGGGGTTAGCTCCAGGCCTTCCTTGGCTTCAACAGCCTGATGCAGACCGTCACGCCACGATCGATCAGCCATCAATCGCCCTGTAAAGTCGTCCACGATCACGACTTTCTTGTCTTGTACCACGTAATGTTTGTCCCTCTGGTAGAATTCTCTGGCAGTCAGGGCCTTGACAATGAGTTCTTCACGACGACGGGGTGCCTTCCAGAGACCGTGTCCGGCATCTGCCCATTGGGACAGGGCGTCACGGCCCTGGGGCGTGAGTTCAATCTCTCGATGGCGTGTGTTGACTCGATAGTCCAGGTCCGGCTGCAGGGACGTAGACAGGGAAGAGGCTTGCGCATACGCGTCCAACTGCTCGTTATTGGGGGCCGGGCCGGAGATGATTAACGGGGTGACTGATTCGTCAATGAGCACGGAGTCCGCTTCATCCACAATGGCATAATTCAGGCCTCGCTGCACCACGCGATTCAGCGTGCGGGAGGCGTCTGTTTTGAATCGAGACAAGAGGGCCATGTCTGAGGTCTTGATGGCGCCCAGTGCAATGCGGTCCCGCAGGAAATCAGCAGACACTTCCTTGTTCGTACAGTACGTGATGTCTGCCAGATAGGCGTGGTGCCGGTGATTCTGAGGCATCCCCTGTTCGATGTACGCGGCGTTGACACCACAAAACCGATAAATATCGCCCATCCACTGGGCGTCTCGCTTGGCCAGGTAATCATTCACAGTGATGACGTGACATCCCAGGCCGCGCCACCCGGCAATGGTGGCAGGCAGTGTGGCAGTGAGGGTCTTTCCTTCACCTGTGCCCATTTCCGCAATACATCCATGGGTCAGGGCAAACGCGCCCATGACCTGAACGAGATACGGTCTTTCTCCGATCTGTCTGAAGGCCACTTCGCGGATCACGGCAAAGGCGCGTTCCAGATCCGCAGGCGTGTCTCTGTGGCGTCGAAACAGGCTGCGCAGCGATTCCACTTCTTCATGCAGACAGCCATTGTTGATGTCCGCATAGCATTTTTCCAAATGCAATACCCGTTTGGCTTGCCTGAGGAAACGAAGCCTTCGGCCGGAGAGTCTGTCGAGTTCACCAAGACCTGTGTGACAGACCGCGTCCAGTCCTGTCAAAATCGGCTTTTCTGACACGCCATGATCAAGTGTATGCCATAAGACTGACGGGTTCGCCTGCATCTATATATAGAACCTCCGCTGGAATAACTGCCTGGCAGATTGGTACCATTGTCTGAGCAGGGGCTCAGAACCCAGGCGAATACGGGCCATCACTCTCTGACCCGCCATGACCCTGGTGGGAGTCTGTTCGTCCTGATCCAGTAGGATACGCACTTCAAAGACGCGTTCTGCAGTCTGGATTCTGCCCTGGGCCGTCTGCTTGACAGCCGTGCTGCCCCCGGCCGTATAACCCAGGGCCGTGGCAGGCAGGGAGGACTGGCCGGCCGGCGCGATCTTCTCGATGATCCCTTTCAGGCGGAGTCCGGGATACCCCTTGACCCGCAGGTCGACTCGTTTGTCTGCCTGGGTGAGTTGGGCTGCCATCGTCTGGGGCGTGGTGCCCACCACGATGAGTTGATCAAAAAGTCCGACCTGGCCCACTGGCATACCCCGCTCCAGATAGGTGGCGCCGGATTTATGGATATTCGGCGAGAACCAGGTGCCTTCCTCAGGTGTGTGAATGTTGAGCGCGGCAATCTGAGAGGCCACGCGCCGGATCTGCTCGTCAAGTGCGCGGATCTGTTCATCTATGATCTGTGTGGCAGCCGCTTCCTTGAGTTCTGCCACTCGCCTGAGTGTCTCCAGCCGTGCATGCTCCGCAGCGAGTGACTGCTGCTGCGCGATAAGCTTGCGGTTTTTCAGGTTTACGAGAGGAGAGCCATCCGGGGAAACCGAGGTGCCTGACAGGGCGAAACCTGTAATAAAGCCGTTTTCCTGTGTGTACACAGTGGCCAGATCATTGGGCTCAATAATCCCTTCCAATCGGCAGTAATCGGGTACCTGTATCAATCCCAGGCTGTAAATCAAACCACCGAGGCACAATGAAAAGCTGACAATGGCCCTGGTCCTGTGGCGCGTCAACTCCTGGCTGGTAAACAGGTATTTCATGAATTTTGCCACTGGCACAAACACCCACGCCACAACCGCTGAAAACGCAAAGATCGGGACGACCAGGGAAAACTGTTCGGGTAGTCGATCCTTGAGATACAGCAGGATTCGTACGCAGATAAAGAAGCGATACGCGGTGGAGGCAATGCCGTAAAAGAGGAACCATATACGTTCGCCCCAGGTATAGGCCGGATTGGTGGTCTGCTTGAGCCCCCAGGAATAACGTTTGACGAGATAATATAGATAGGCCTTGGACCGATTACCCAGGTTGGGTATCTCGATCAGGTCGGACAGCACATAGTAGGCATCAAAACGCAGTAGTGCATTACCATTGAACAGCAGGGTCGACACACTGGCCACAAAGATCACATTATACGCCACAATGTGGACCGTGCCTGTGGAGGTGCTGGCCCAGACAATCGCGGCGATGGCGGCCAAAGCCAGTTCTGCCAGGATGCCGGCCAGGCCAACGATCGCTCGATGCCACTTGCTGGAAAAGGCCCAGGCGCTGGATGCGTCTACATAAGGCAAGGGGAAAAACACGAGAAACATCACACCCATGGTGTGGACCTCGCCGCCATTCTTATTGAGCTTTCCGAATTTCTTGCACGCAAAGGCATGGCTGAATTCGTGAATGACCTTGATGATGATCATGGTGAGATACAGGTAGAGCAGATTGCCTGGTGCCAGTACATCCTGGCTCTGAGCCATGAGTTCACTGAAATTGCTCACCACATAATAGAGACCTGTACTGATCAGGGCCAGCCACAGGACCATCCCAACGCCCGTAAAAAACAAGCCAAAGACCTTGACCCACGCATTGAGCATCCAGTCCGGGTCCAGCAGGGGGATCCTGATATAGAGGAGATTCATGAAATAGCTTTGAACCTCACGTTTCACACGTTTCTGATAGCGTTCAAACAGGGCTGCGGCGTCCGGTGCCAGATCCACATACAGCAGATTACTGCTGTACAGCTGGCCGAGAATCTGGATGACTTCCCCCTGGGTGGGGGCGCTGTCACCCTGTTGTTCGTTGCAGATGTCCCAGGCCTGGGCTACTGTGCGGTGGCCGTTTAACAGCCCGACAAACGCATAGGCCTCTGCACTGAGTCGTGAGTACTGGTTATTGGCCGTATTCTCGATAACATGCCATAACTGACCTCGATATACCTGCCTGTAGACCTTCACAGACGTGAGCAGTCGCGGATGCAGACCGGAGATGCGGTACCATGCTTCATGAAATGTGGGACGATTCGTTGCCATAATAGAATGGTTTTCAGTGTTTGGTTTTCAGTTTTCAGCAATTGAATGGGCTTTGCCCATGCTTTTCTCAGCTCTCAGCTCTCAGCTCTCAGGTTTCAGCTCTCAGGTTTCAGGTTTCAGGTTTTAGCCATCGGCCTTTTGCTACAGCCATACCTTCATTCTGATCCAGTTGACCAGTTTTCTGGTCCAGATCCAGATGTAGCGGCGTTTTCCGATGTCAATCTTGGCCACACCCTCCATGCCGGGCCTCATCCAGTCTCTGGTGTCCTTTAATTGGACCCTGACCTTGAAGACATTCCGATTGTTCACCACTTCGGCCATGGGGCTGATGAGTTCCACCTCAAAGGGAATCTTCTGATCAGGGAAAGACACGGTGGCCAGATTGCCGGTTTGGCCAGTCTCAATATCCAGGATCTGATCCTCGGAGACCAGGACCTCAGCACGCAGTGCGTCCAGGGGTGTCACTTCAAACAGGACATCCCCGGTCTTGACAGGTGCACCGATCTGCCGTTTCAGATCACCGGCCACCAGCTTGCCGGTGATCGGTGTCTTGAGTTGGGCCTGGTCAATATAGAACTCGAGCAGTTCGATCTGGGCCTGGGTCTTGTCTGCATCGGCCTGTGCGATCTGGGCCTGAGCGGTCTGGCCGTCACGCATGTAGGCATTCACCTGCTTGATATATCCGAGTTGTTCTGCCCTGGCAGAGGCCAGCTGCAAACGTAATTCAGCAGTATCCAGCTCTGCCAGGACCGTGGCCTGGGCTGTGAGATTGTCGCCCACCTCCACGTTCACGGCCTTGATGAATCCATCAAAGGGTGCACAAATGCTCTGCTGCACTATGGACTCCAGTACACAGGATGATTTGGAGCGATACATGCCCCTGGCCACACACAAAAAAATGATCCCGGCTATGACAAGCGTGGTGGCAAGTTTCATCCAGGTATGCTGCAGGCCGAAGATAAAGGCGAATCCACGACGCAAGGATTCCACCCAGCGTGCCCCGAACCAGCGGTCCTGATGTCTGAGGTTCAAGAGCCTCACGCTGCACAGGCGGCAGGCCAGGCAGATGGCATTAATAGCCTGATCATCAAAAGGCTCAGAGGCTGGACGTTCAAAAGTGACGACTGCCTCGATCTCATCGTTGAGATGGAGCGGCACACTGAGCAGGGCACTGGGGCCGTGTTTCTGTGACAATTGAGCGGCTGCCTTGGCAATCACCATGGCCTCTGCATGCGTGGGAAAGGCCACCTCTACATTCTGATCAAAACACTCCTCCATAACGGACTCAATGTCCTGGATGAGCTGCATTTTACGATTGATATTTTCGCAGTGACTCATGGCCTTGACACGCATGAACCGGCCCTGGATGATGCCGAGGCTGACCCGTTCACACTGCCATTGGGCAGCCAGTTCATTACAGAACGCCATGGCAGCACGCATAAATCGCGTGGGTTTATTCACCACGCAGAGCAGCGCCATGGCCTTGTGCATGATCTCTAAATGGATCTGAGCCTGAGTCGCCTCACGAGATACTTTTTCCGAAGGATTCGTTTGTTGTGGTTGCTGCGTTTCTTCTTTTGTCATTCGCTATAACCCTACAAAATAGTGTTGCTTGAGTAGACTATACTACCGGATGCGTGGCGTAGGTGCAAAAAATATCATAAATTTCAGGGGGTTTTTCCGATGGGCCATGAGAGGGGTTTCTTCAAGCGTAAAGGTAAAATGGTTTGGTCTGGATCAAGCTGTTTATCGTAAACTGCCGGAAGTTTCAAAATCACCAGTCTCATAAAAAACTTTGGCAAGTTGAACCGCTCAATAACAGCCCTAATTAGCGTCGATTGTGGGTTTGGGGATGACAAATGTTTTGTTTCATACACGCATGGGGGCAAGTCACCCCAAAATAAAATCAATTATTTATTCGTTTTCCTGAACATCCGTACGAACCGTTTCAGTAATTAGCAGCTGTGCCCAGCCAGGCGACCCCAAAGACGGGTCAAACGGTAGGGGTTTTTGTAGGCATTTACCAGCCTGCATGTCTCGAATGTAAGTAGAAGACAGGTGCTTAATGAGTTTAATCGACTGGATGAAAAAGGGCAGGAAGAATGGTCAAGGCCGTTCTGCGTCTGCTCGCCCCATCCAGGCACCTGCCTTTGAACAGCTCGAACCCCGCCTTTTGCTCAGTGCAGACGGCCTGATGCCCCTCGTGTCACCTCTGATTGAGACTCAGTATGAGTACGCCATTGTGGTGGATTTGGAGGAGTCATGGAATGACTCAGGGGTCAGGGGTCAGGGGTTAGGGGTTAGTGAGGAGCAGTCGGACGGTGAGACAGTTGGAGAGTTTGACGGTCAGACAGCAGAAATTGCCAGCAACCAGCAACTAGTAACCAGCAACCAATCCGGCCTGTCCGTCTCCGAATTGACAACGGCGGCGAGGCTTTCTGCGACAGTACAAAACGAAATTCTCCCCTCCCCGGCCGACGCCTCGGAGGACTTAACAATGCTTCATACTTCAGACTTCACACTTCAAACTTTGAGTTTGGACAGCGTCCAAACTCGCGGCCCTCCGACAGAGGCCTCAACCTTCGATTCTTCACAAAACAATGCTTTTCAGCTTGAAAACGCCTATCAGACCAGCCTGCTGGTAAGCGTCTTATCTTGTGATACCCTCAGTATTTCCCCCAATTTTGACTCATCTGACGCTTCCTCTCTCGATGATTTGAACCTTTCCGATTCAGCCAATAACCAAGAGCCCGCGCTTGAGGGTGTTCAGTCGCTGTTGGTTTCCGGATCGTTTGCCAGTGGCGCCGCACTGCCCCAATCCCTGACCGACGAGGCTGTCACTCCGGTGCTCGAAGAAGCCCTTCGACTCTGGTCCGCCTCCGGATTGATTGACGACCTGGCCGGGCGACTTGCCGGACTCGAGATTCGGATCACGGACCTGCCCGGCGGACAACTGGGCCAGGCCGATGAGAACGTCATCACACTGGATGCCACGGCCGCCGGTCGCGGCTGGTTCATTGACCCGACCCCTGGCGAGCACACCGAGTTCACCGAATCGCTGACCGAGTCCATGGCTGCGAGTTCAAGCAGTCCTGCGTTTGGTCACATCGATCTGCTCACTGTCCTGCTCCACGAGATCGGACACGTGGCCGGATTGGACCACGATGCCGGACTGGCAGTGATGGCCGAGACACTCTCCCACAGTCAGCGGGTTTTGTTGGCCAACAATTTCACGAGCTCAATCACCGTGCTGGACTTGGTGATTTCTGGTGCATCGCATGTCACGCCAGACCTCAACCTCTCGGACTCGTCCAACAACGGAGCGACGATCTCGATTCAGGTGAACACCGACGGCACATTGAACGTCAGCGGCACAGCGACCGGGGACAACGGAACATTCTCGGGCATCACCAACATCATCGGCAACGCCGCAGCTGCGATCACACTGGTCAGTCCGAATCTTGACAATGTCTGGACCTTGACCGGCATCAACTCAGGCACGCTCACAGCCGGCACACTCAGTCCGATCAGCTTCACCAATGTCCGGAACTTAACAGGTGGTTCGTCGGCCGACTCATTTGATTTCCAGAGCGGCGGTGCAGTCACCGGCATGATCCAGGATGGGACCGGGACCCTGACCGTGGGCGTCGCGGGCTTTGTTCAGGTCAGCGGAGACTATGACTTTGTCCAGCAAAGCTTCAGCGGCAACTACTCAGGCGACGTGAGCGGCACGGTGACCGGCGCGAACGTGCTGACCGTGGGCGGCACCAGCGGCACGGGCCTGATTGGTGTGAACGCATTTGACAACCCGCTCGGCCTGCAGGGCACACTTTCGGGCTTCGGCCTGGGCGTGGTCACAGATGGGACCCATGCATGGCATCTCTTCCAGGGCACCATTGTGGATCCGAGCTTTGTCGGTTTTGGCAGTGATCTTAGTGCCGGCGTGTCGAACCTGACCGTGACTGTCAACAACGGATCCAGCGGCACCTACCTTAACACGCACCCCACGCCGATCAGCGTGGCAACCGGCGGTACGGCTGTTCCATTGGACTTTACCACCGGCGTGGTGGCAGCGTCCACGACCTTCTCCTTGACCATCTCTGACTTTGTCCACTTGAGTGGTATATTTACCTTTGGCCTCGGACTCGGTACCAGTGTTGACGTGCAGACCGGGCTCAATGCAACCACTGGCCCGACAGTGGCTCCGGCACTCACCAGTCTGGCCACCAGTGACCCTGGTTCAGGCGTGTGGCGAAGCACAGACTACAGCATGCTCTACAACCTGTCCGTGTCTGCGTTCACGATCGCTGCGACCGACGTCAGCGTGTTTGTGGGCTATTCATCCGGCCTGACCCCGACCGGTGCGAACGGAACGCTCCTGTCGACCGATGTGCCTGACGATGCAGTGGGCCTGTACGCGTCGAACGTCGACGTGGGTCTGGTGCTCATGTCTGCCAAGAAGACGGGCATGGCCAACTTTGACCAACTCAAGCTCAGCTTCCATGCACTCAAGGCCACAGCCTCAAATATCGAGATTCTGGGTATTCCGTCACTCACGCTGAGTGCCAACAATGTGGAAGTCCGCGTCAACAGCGGCAAGGCCTGGGCCGGTGCCGCGGCTACCGCACCGCGTCCGACTGTGGACTTTGTCGAGAGTTTCACGGCAACAGGCTATGCCATCCAGACCGGTGGCACAGCGATCTCAATCGCCTTTGCCGGTCCGGTGATCGGCGCATCTGCGGACAATGTGCTCTTTAAGGTCAGCGACTTTGTGTATCTGTCCGGCAGCCTGTCTGTGAACCTGGGCCTCGCATCAACCGTGGATGTTCGCACAGGGCTCACTTCGACCCAGATTGCAGCAACTCCCACGCTGTGGACGGGCGTGCCCACCCTGGCCTCTGACAACGGCACCTTTGGACACAGCAGTGATGGATCGCTGATCTACAATCTACCGGTCCAGTCGATCGACATTGGCGTGTCCGGTGTTGATGTGTTTGTGGGCTATACAGAATCACTCACCGCGGCCGCGGCCGATGGCGAGATCACCGTGGCTGAACTTGACGCAGCCGGTGCGATCGGCGTGCTCATGGACGAGGTCGATCTCGGTATGGTACTCATGCGTGCTGCACCGCCGGTCGGTGCGACCTATCTCAGAAACGCCAAGTTGAAGTTCATCGCACTGCAGGGCCATGCCGACCTCCTGAGTCTGATCGGCGTGCCTGAGGTCCAGTTCGACGCTCAAGGCGCTGAAGTACGTGTCAACCAGGGCAAGGCCAGCGGCCCGTGGCCCTCGACCGGTGCCGGTGCAGTCCAGCCCGTGGTCGATTTTACGTTGAGCTTCCCGGACGATAGCTGGGGCTCTACGGCCGATGGCGACTCGGATCCTGACGGCTACCGCGTGGCCACGAGCACCTCGGGCGGCGTCATCATTCCGCTGCTCTTTGACCAGCAGTTGATTGCCGCTGGTGCCGAAAAGGTCACCATTGGGATCTCTGAGTTCGTGTACCTGACCGGCAGCGTCTATGTGGAGATGGGGCCGGTGATCAGTGCCCCCATGGTGCCAGGCCTCAACAACCTCCCGCCCCCTCTGGCCACCAAGAGCATCCAGACCATGTCCATCGGCGCCACGAACGTGCATGCGTTTGTGGGCTTCAATGGTCCGTACTGGGTTGACTCGGCCAGCGGCGTGAACCACAACGGCCTCATCGACCGCGACGGCAGCGGCAACATCATCGCCGCAGAGGTCAACCCTGACGCGGTCGGCCTGGTCATCGACAACCTGACCTTTGGCCTGTTCCTCGGCCGACCTGTGGACAAGTTCGACACCTCACGATACATGGCACTCAAGGCCAGTGCCAACAGCGTCAGCCTCGTGGGCATCCCGGGCCTCACGGCCACAGCCAACAGCATTCAGGTCGAACTCAATCTCTCCACACCAAGTGTTTACGGCCTTCCAGTACTTCCGGTCATCAATTTCTCGGGTCTGCCCGGCGGCAAGTTTGAAGTCAAGACCGGCGCCAAGGACGGCAGCGGCGACGACATCACGGTCGATCTGAACATGAGCACGCCGCTCATTCGGGCCCAGGGATTCGTGCATCTCAATGTCCTTGACAGCCTCTATGCCAGCGGCAGTGCAGCCTTTGAGCTGGGACCGACAGCTGACGTCAAGATCAAGGATGCGGTGACAGGTCTCAGCACGACCAAGCAGGTTC
This sequence comes from Phycisphaerae bacterium, assembly GCA_021736645.1. GTDB lineage: Bacteria > Planctomycetota > Phycisphaerae > Sedimentisphaerales > Anaerobacaceae > JAIPFM01. Next base: position 93,031 of record JAIPFM010000072.1, read on the forward strand.
GGACCCTGAGCATTGGTGTGGCCAATGCCAATGCATTCATTGGGGCCAATGGCCCGTACTGGACGGACACGAACCACAACAATTCGGTCGATGCCGGAGAACTCAGCTCAACTGCGATCGGATTTTCCGTCACTGACTTCGACGCAGGCCTCCTGGTCATGTCACCCACCGGTGCGGGCCAGCCCGGTCCGTATTTCGGGCTCAAGGCCAGCGTGACGTCCTTCGGCCTCGTGAACATGCCAGCAGGCATCACGGCCACAGGCACATTTGATATTGCCATCAATAAAGGCCCGGCGCCCACACTGGCCGTGGACTTTGTGACCAGTTTCGGCGCCCCGGGCTATGTGGTGAACACCGGCGACGCGACCTCGACTGTCCTGCTCGACTTCACGGCACCCAAGATCGATATCAAGCTGGCCGGCGCGATTGCAGTGGCCGGGGCGTTCGATCTCACCGGCGTCTTCTTCTTTGACATGAATCCCGGATCCCTCAAGGTGTTCGCAGATGCCGCACTTGCGATCGGGCCTTCCGGTGATTACTTTGCCATGCAGGCCATTGGTGTGCTGGTCATCAACAGTACCGGTGTGGCAGCCGACCTCGATGTGACGATGAGCCTCGGCACAGCCGTGTCAGATATCGCACTGGTCAATCCCAGTGCCCGCGTGATCTTGAATACCTCCGGGATTCAGCAGACAGTCACCATTCCGACAAAATATGTATCCCTGCTCAGTGCCGCTGCACAGAGTCGGCTGCTGACCAATGGCAGCGGCGACAAGTATTATGCCGTGAGCGCAGGCGCGCCACGCATTGACGGCACCTTTGCACCGGCAGGGCTCTATGTGGTCGTCAATTTCAGTGCCACACTTCGCATCCTGACCTTTGACTTTGTGGGCAACTTCCGCCTGGTGGCAGACCCATCACAGTTCCAGATTACCACGGATGCCACACTCAATCTGGCCCTGAACGGTACGGACATCTTCCGGTTTGTGGTTCGAGGGGACATGTTCATCAACACGGCCGGTAAGATCGCTGCAGGCATCGATCTGGAGTTTGCCTCAGGCTTTGCCTTTCCGGGCAATCTCGGTTTCACACTTTCGGCCACGTTCAAGCTGCGGCTCAATGTCAGTACATCGCCCATCACCCTGCCCAGCGTGGGCCTCGTCGAACCGGGGTTCCGGGTCATAGCCACGGGCACCCTCGGCATACCGGGCCTGACCCTGACCGGGTCCTTTGGCTTCACGTTCGCCCCGGACAAATTTACGGTGAACATCTCCGCCACGGCGAACGTCTTTGGCGCGAGCCTGGGCGTGAACGGTTTCGCCGGACTCTATTACGATGCCAATCCAGGGCTCGCCTTTAGTATCCAGATGACCCTGGGCGGCGGACCCAATGTGGTGGTGCAGCCCGTGTCCGGCGTGGACTTTACCATCAGCGCCAACTTCCAGCTGGTCATCAATACCAGCACCACGGCACGCACGGACCTTAACACGGGCGCCAGCATTGCCGCCAGTTCGTTCCTGATCGGCGCGACCAATGTCAGCGTCAATCTGTTCGGCTTTGTGCTCGCTGGCGATCTCACCATCGCGATCTCGTCGGCAGGCCTGAGCATTCCGAATTTCAGCCTGGTGCTCGATTTCTTTGGCGCGTTCAATCTGAATGTATCCGGCTCTTTGGGCACCAACGGCAGTTTCTCCTTTACGGCGTCTGCGGTCATCACATTCCTGGACCCTGCCGTGTTTGGGTTTACAGGCACAGTCTCGGTGACCTTCAGTAACAGTGGTTTTTCCGGCAGCGTCTCAGCCACGTTCGGCGCCTTTGGCATCCAGGTGCACGGTGACGGGGTCTTCACGATCGAAATCCCCAGCCTCCGGGTGTGTCTCAGCGTCAATATCTCACTGCAGATCACACCGGCCTTCCACGTGCACATTCCGCTGCCGTGGCCGTTGGACGATATCCATTTTGACGTGCCCGCTTTGATCATTTCCGGAACGTGGGCGAACTGCTTCGGCACACTTACCTCCGCGCCGGCGATCCCACCGCCCCCGGCTTTGGCCACGATGATCGGCAATCAGCTTCGTCTGAATATCGGCGTAGACGTGGGTGCGCGTGGGTCATTCTATCCGGCCACGGACGAGAGTTACAATCTCACACTGGTGGGCGCGGGCAGTTCGACCGGCCAGAAGATCAAGGTCAGTGCACTGGGCTACGAGCAGATCTACGACAATGTGACGAGCATCATCGCCAATGATACTGGCAGCGGCACCACGTTTATCTCCATCACACCGGATATCACGGTCCCTGTGTCCATTAACGCTGGTGTCACGGTCTCCGGCTCCAACCACTTCATCCTGGGCGGGGGCTTTGCCACGGTACAGGGCGGCAGCAACTTCGATTGGATCGATGCCGGGCCTGGCGGGGGCACATTCTATGGCGGAACGGGCGACAGCAAGGTAATCGACGACTACGGCAACCTCACAGTTCAGGTCGCCGGGTATGAGAGTTACACGGTCAGTGATACAAGCCTTCGCTACCAGACTGGCACAGACGCCAAGACGATGACACTGGGCGGCGCTGTGGGCGTGGGGCACATCAATCTCTACGGCACCAATGCGGCCTTTACTGTGGCCCCGAGCTGGACCCATCAGGGCCTGAGTCTTTACGGCGCTGGGGCCTCAAGCAGCGTGACGGGCACCACGTCGAATCATTACACACTGACCAATGCATCGCTGACCAATGGGGCCGGCGTAACAGTCAGTCTCAGCGGCATTTCAACGGCCAGTCTCTCGGGTTACAACCACTTTGATGTGAGCGGCTGGACCGGCTCAGGTGCCATCAACGGCTTTGGCGGCAGCGACAGGGTGATCGCTTCGAACAATGCCAATTTCACACTGACCAATACATCCCTGGCTCGCACCAGCGGCGGCTCGTTCTCGCTGACGGGCATTGAACTGGCAGACCTGACCGGTGGTGCCAGTCAGAACACCTTTACGGTCAGCAGCTGGACCGGCACGGCCAACCTCAATGGCCAGGGCGCGGCAGACATCTACAGCGTCAGTCTCGTGGGCTCAGGTGCGGGTACCGCCAATATCACGGATACAGGCGGCACAGCAGGTGACACGCTGACAGTCAACGGCACGGCCGGCAACGATGTGTTCACCATCAGCGGTACGCAGGTCGTACTCGGCGCTGAGACCGTCAACTACGCGAACCTCGAAGCCCTGACCATCAACGGCCTTGGCGGCAACGACACCTTCACTGTCAACAGTACCTCGGTCCCCACCACGATCAATGGCGGCAACAACGACGATACGTTCTATGTCAATGCCTCGTCAGCCTCCATCACGCTCAACGGTGAGAACCAGGACGATACCTTCTATGTGCGTGCACTCACAGCCAGTGCCCTGATCAATACCGGCACCGGCACCAATGTGGTCCACGTGGGCTCTGCCGCACTGCCCGCTGCGGGCCATGTCAACGCGGTGACTGGCAAGGTCACGATCAACGGCGGCGGGTCTGATACCCTGAATGTCAATGATACCAGTGACACGGGCACCAACATCGGTCAGCTCACATCCACACGACTGACCGGACTGGGTATGGGCGACTCGAGCAAGGGGATTCAGTACACATCCATTGAGGCATTGAATATTTCCCTCGGCTCGGGCCCAGACGATTTCACGATCTTCAGCACCCATGCAGGCGTCACTGTGCTAAACACACTGGGCGATGACGATCGCATCGCGATCAACGCCACCAGCGGCAGCACCACAGTCAATACCGGGGATGGCAACGATACCATCCATGTCGGCAGCGCAGCGACTGTGACGGCCAACAGCGGCGGCACGCTCAACGCGATCCTCGGGGCCCTGGCCATTCACGGTCAAGGCGGCTCAAGCGATACCGTGACTCTGGACGACACCGCAGACACTGCCGTGAATACCGGTACACTGACGTCCTCGCTCCTGACCGGACTTGGCACCCACGGTGTGACGTACACCGGGTTTGAAACATTCAATCTGAACCTCGGTTCGGGCGGCGATACCCTTAATGTTCAGAGCACCTTGGCCAGTACGCTCACCACGCTGAATACCGGCAGCGGCAGCAGCGCCAACACCGTCAACTTGGGCAGCAATGCTCCTGCGACCGTCAATGCGATTGCCGGTAAGGTGATTGTCAACGGCCAGAGTTCTGCCGATACCATCAACGTATACGATACGGGCGACGCCGCCACCAACAGCGGGGTGCTCACCGGCACGCGGCTCACCGGACTCGGTATGGGTGATGCGACCCAGGGTCTGGAATACGACGCAATCGAGACCTTGAACATCAACCTCGGTTCAGGCGACGACACCTTCTTCATTGCCTCAACCCACACCGGGCTCACCACCCTGCAGGCCGGTCCGGGCCATGACAAGATCTACCTCGCCACGATTGCAGGCGAGACCTGGATCAGGGCCGAAGCGGGCGACGACACCATCAAGGTGAACGTCAACGACGACGGCACAGAGCGCATCGTCGGCGGCGTGACAGCCAATGGTGTGGGTGCCTACCTGGATCTCGACGGCGGCCTGGGGTCCGATGACTACCGCGTCTATTTTGCAGGCAGCCCGGTCTCTGCCAGTCACCCGGTGTCACTGATCAATGTCCACGATACAGGCGGCAATGGCAACGGCACCGACTTCCTGGAGATCTTCGGCACAGACGACGCCAATGTGACGGACAACTTCCTGGTGCGGCGCAACTTCATTGCCTTGGTGCCGCCCACGGCTGTGGGCACTGCAGGCACGGCAGAGCGCATCAATTATGACGACACACTCAATGCCGGCATTGCCATCTACGCCCGGGCCGGGGATGACTACTTCGCATTCGACGACACCAGTGCCGCCATGACAGTCGACGGCGGCGACGGCGCTGACACCTTCCAGATCGGTCAGATGTTCCAGTCCGAGCGTGTGTCCACACCCATCGTCCTGGCCGACACCACCACGGCCCCGAACGGTACTGTGGCCCCAGGCGATGAAGTCACCACCGTGCATACGACCCGCGGCTATCTGACACCGGGTGTCCAGGCCCCGACCACGATCTACGGCGGCGACGGCAATGACCAGTTCATCATCTTCAGCAACCAGGGCCCGCTCGGCCTGTTCGGTGAAGACGGCGACGACCGCTTTGTGGTCCGTGCGTTTGCACTCTACGGCTCTCAGGCCGTGGACCCGAACCGGGCCAACACCAACATCACGGCCGGCGAAGGCGCCGACAATGTCGAATACAGCGTCAACGCCCCGGTGGCCATTGACGGCGGTGACGGACGTGACACGATCGTGGTGGTGGGCACCGAGTTCAGCGACCATATCGTCGTGACCTCCAAGGGCATCTACGGGGCCGGCCTGTTCATCACGTACATCGGGATCGAAGAGATCGAGGTCCACGCGGCCGAAGGCAATGACCACATCAGTATTCAGGGCACGCCGACCGGCGTGGTCACACGCATCTTCGGCGACCTGGGCAGTGACACGTTTGATGTGGGCGGCCAGGCCGGGACCGTGGTCAGCCGCGACCTGCAGGGCCACAGCGGGATCATTGACAATGTGATCGTATCGGACGATGTGACATATACGGGCATCCCGGTCGAGGGCGTGGCCGTGGATGTGGCGGACAATGATGCACCGGGTGTGGTGATCACAGAGTCCGGCGGACGCACGATTGTGGCCGAGTCGGATTATGGCATCGGGCTTCAAATAGACAGCTACACTGTGGTACTCACGGCTGCACCGCTTGACGGCAGAGATATCTATCTCACGGTATCGGCACCTGTGTCCTCGTTAAAGGACCAGACCGCCGGATCGAGTTCCGTGCAGGTGTACACCAATGCCGCCAATGCACCGGCGGCCTATACCACGCCGGGTCGTGCGATTGAACTGCACTTCACTGCAGCGAACTGGAACCAGCCCCAGACCGTCTTTGTGCAGGCCGTCAATGACGCGGCACCTGAAGGATCGCGCTATGCGTTCATCCAGCACAGCATTTCAAAGACCAGTTCCGAAGGCTACGGCGGCCTGGCACTGCCCAATGTCGCAGCCGAGA
>JAIPFM010000071.1 GCA_021736645.1 Phycisphaerae bacterium
AAGGACGGTGAGTCTGTGACTCTGGATTTTGATTTGTAGATGGGGTTCAGCCCTTCTTTGCGAAGGGTTGGGGTGTCCGCTTGGTTTGAAGGAGGGACTGTCACTTAAGCGACGAAGGAGCGGTGACTGTCCCGGTGCACGCGACGCGATAGCACCCCAGGCCAATGAAAGAGGGTTCGACTGCGGGGCGACTTCTGCATCCAACGCTCTTACACATCCATACGGTGCTTTCGCCTCTGCTTTCAGCCGGGACAATCCACGGTCGTGCCTCCCTTAATGGATCGTCCCATCCAGCAATTTCCTTCGGATGTATTCTAGCCACCAGACATTGCATTTGGATCTGGTACTGTTTTAATCAGGGTGAGTTCATCGAAGATGGTGCCGTCGTTTTGCTGGACTGAAACGGTGAGTGAGTGATCAGGCAGGCTGACATCTACCACGCAGTGATGCAGGACACTCTCGCCCTTCACACGAAAGGGGGGTTCCGTGTCATTGGGAAGAGAGACCAGTTGAGTCCCGCCGCCGCCTGTGACCAGGTAGTGGATGCCATGATGGACATAGCGTTCGTACGCATGGGCATGCCCAGAAAAAACCAGATCGACTTCACCGGTCTCAAACAGAGGGACCAGATACTGTATGACTTCAGGATCATCCCTGTATCGGCTGACTGTAAATGGTGGATGGTGGAAATACACGATCCGCCATGTGGCCTGGCGATAGGCATCGGATTTTAACTCTGCCTCGAACCAGCGATACTGTTCACTCTCCGGATAAAATGAGACATTGGTGTCCAGCCCGATGAATCGCACATTGCCGTAGGTAAAGGCAAACCACTGTTCATTGTTGGGCAGTGCAAAGAAGCTGGAAAACCAGGATCGACCTGAGTTCCAGTATTCGTGATTTCCCAGGATGGGAAATAGCGGTGTGTGGTGCATCAGCGCATAAGCAGGCTCGAAGAATTCAGGCCTCCAGGTCTCCAGCTTGTCTCCCACAGCCACCAGGTCTCCAGTGTGCAGGACCAATTCAGGGTGGTTGTTGATGATGGCATTGACCACGGTCCTGTGAGCGTCTGGGCTGGTTCGGCTGTCACCGTAGACCACAAAACGGAAGGATCGCGGTGTCTCCGGGGCAGTCCTGAATGTGCTCTCGAACAGGATCTCGTTGGCATCCGACATCACAGCATACCCATACACGGTATCCGGTTCAAGATCTTGGATCACGGTTTCATGGTGCGTCACGGGCCGGGGATCAGTCACGGTCTTGGTGTCCTGGGTGGAAGACCAGGTGGCAAGATGAGTTTCCACAGGCACGTCCGTCTTCCAGAGTATGACAATGGACTCAGGTGTGACATTCTGAATATAGGGGCCCAGCACGACAGTTTCATTTCCCAGTACGAGGTGGGCCATGATCAGAAGGCCTATTGTGCTCCACCACACGAACGGTGGGCGCGGTCTGCACCTGATCCAGGGGTCCGCTGGACTTCGCATCAGATGGGATGTATTCTGTTCTGTATTCATCCTATTACCGAGTCACATGAGAACGTTCGAAGTGTTCCCTCTTCCGTGTGATGACATATGCCGGACACATCCTGGTGTATGCATACACTGAGCTGCCTTCAAAGGATATAGCATACCAAATTTCAAAGGTGATTACCAGTTAATTGCATGTCTGAAGACCCCCTGTTATAATGACAGGTTGAACCGGGTCGAGTCAATGGCTCATGATGACGCTGACTGGGCAGAACATACAGTGAGGAATTGATGGCAATAAACGGCAGGGGATACAACAGACACCGAAGGGTCAACGCGCCTGTGACGAGCCGCGTTCGTATGACCGTGATCCTGATCGCCTTGACGCTGCTCCTCGCGGGCCCGGCCTCCGGAGATCTTACTGAGGCGGCCAGGGCATTGGAGGCGGTAGATGAGGTCGTTTTTGCCGTGCGCGAGCTCAAGGGGCCTCACTGGTATGAAAACATTGGGTACAGCATCACAGGCGTGAATAACAAGGTCTATGGGGCAGGAGGATACCTGTGCAAGCTGAACCTCAAGGACGGCAAGGTCACACGCCTCGTAGAAGACCCGCAGGGTGCCCTGCGTGATCCTCAGGTCCATTATAACGGGGACAAGATCCTTTTTTCCTGGCGCAGGGGCGGTACGGATTTCTTTCATCTTTATGAAATCAAGGCTGACGGATCGGGCCTGATCCAGTTGACAGACGGGCCCTTTGACGACCTGGAGCCCACCTATCTGCCGGACGGTGACATCATCTTCTGCTCAACGCGCGCAAAACGCTGGGTGCCGTGTTGGTACACGCAGGTGGCCACGCTGCACCGGTGTGACAAAGACGGCAGCCATATCCACATGCTGTCCTCCAACATCGAGCAGGACAACACGCCCTGGGTCCTGCCCGACGGCCGCATCCTGTATACGCGATGGGAATACGTGGATCGATCCAGAGAGGCGTTTCATCACCTGTGGGTCATGAATCCCGATGGCACGGGCCAGACAACCTATTACGGCAACCTCTATCCCGGCGATGTGTATCTGGATGCCAAGCCCGTGCCTGGCACGAACCAGATCGTGATGGTCAATTCGCCCAACCATGGCCAGCCGGAACACCAGGGCAGGATCTCTCTGGTCAGCACGGTCCTGGGACCGGATGACAAGACGGCACAGGCCATGATCAACAAAGGTCTCGATTTCCGTGATCCCTATGCCGTTGCGCCGGATGCCATATTGGTGGCCCAGAAGACGCGTCTGCTGCTCATGAATGGCAGGGGGGAAACCAGAGAACTCTACAGATTATCGCCTGAGCTCTCCCGCAACGACGCCTGGCTGCATGAGCCGCGACCCCTTCGCCCGAGATTGCGAGAGCCTGTGATTTATTCTCAAACAGACCTGACGCAATCGTACGGACAACTCATCGTGTCCAATGTCTACATCGGACGAAACATGGAGGGCATAGAACCAGGGGCCATCAAGAAACTTCTCGTACTCGAAAATCTGCCCAAGCCCGTGAACTACACGGGCTCCATGGACCCCATCAGTCTCGGTGGTTCGTACACACTGAACCGCGTGCTGGGCACTGTGCCCGTGGAGGCGGACGGTTCCGTGAACATGCAGGTGCCGCCCCTGCGCAGCCTCCAATTTGTCGCCCTGGACGCCGATGATCAAGCTGTGAAGCGCATGCTGAGTTTTCTGACCGTGATGCCAGGCGAGGTCACGACCTGCATCGGCTGTCACGAAGATCGTACCACAACACCTCCGGCCGTGTCTACCGGGCTGGCGCTCAAGCGTGCACCCAGCCGCATTACACCGGTTCCCGATACACCCGAGATCTTCGACTATCCGCGGGACATACAACCCATTCTCGACAGACACTGCCTGCCGTGTCACGACGTGGACACCTATGCCGGGCATGCCCTGCTCACAGGCGACCAGGGACCCATGTTCACCCACAGTTTCTTTACCCTGTCGGCCAGGCTGCAGATCGCCGATGGCCGGGATCTGGCCCACGGCAACTACGCGCCGTATACGATCGGCAGTTCAGTCAGCCCGCTCATGGACAAGTTGAGCCCGTCTCACTACGAGGTGCGTCCCACCGATCATGAGCTGCGCATGGTCAAGCTGTGGATCGATGCGTCCGCCACCTTCCCGGGCACCTACGCGGCCCTGGGAAGCGGCATGATCGGTCCGTACGCGGCCCTGCAGTATGGCACCAAAAAGGAACCGGACTACACCAAATGGCCCACCGTAAAGGCAGCAAAGAACGTGTTGGAGCGCAGGTGTGATTCGTGTCATGGCGATCAAATGAAGCTCCCGCGCCATGCAGCAGACACACTGGGATTTCGACTGCATCATATGGTCTACGGCAAGGGCACACCCCGATTCTGGACACCGCCCTGGATCGAGCCCTATGACAACACACGACGCATTGGCTCGCTGGAGTGGATGCAGCAATACGCGGATCCCAGACTTCAGTTCTCACGTGACATCCTGTACAACCTGTCCCGCCCGGACAAGTCGCTCGAGTTGCTGGCACCGCTCGCGAAAGAGGCAGGGGGGTATGGCATCTGTGGGCCCGTATTCGAGAGCGCGAAAGATGCAGATTTCCAGACCCTGTTGACGGCCATCACTGACTTCAAGGTGTACCTTGAAACCATCGGCCGTTTCAACATGCCCGGTTTCAGGCCCACGCCGGAATACATCCGGGAGATGCAGCGATTCGGGATCTTGACTGCGGACTACAGGCCAGGCGATCCCATGGACGTGTACGACACGGACCGCAGGTACTGGGAATCCATGTGGCACCAGCCCAGATGAATGGATCGCTAGTGCTGTGTCCCAGTTATTCTGTCGGTTCTTTCTGACGCCGCAGATGCCCGTTGGCTACAACCCAAATCTTCAGTGTGGAAACAGCACTAGTGTTTGCCTGGCGCAAGGGGCACACCACGTCGCTCGTACGCGAGATAGGCTTCAATCGCCACCATGTTGGGATCGTTGAGTTTGAGCGGTTTGCCTTCCATCGGATTCATGATACACCAGTTAATCATGTCCCGCAGTCCTATGACACGCCCCAATTGCTTTTGAAATTTAGGGTAGGTCTCGGGGTGAGTGTTGGCACCGTTGGGATGACATTGAGCGCAGGACACCTGGTTGGTGCCCAGTTTGGGGCTGACCCAAAGCTCCCGCCCTTTTTGCGCCACGACCATGAATTCTTTTTGCCACCGTTCTGCATCTTGCTCGGTGAATTCATCTGCCCGTGAGGTTCTCTGTAAAACCAATCCTGCGCCGAGTGCGACAAGGACACATACAAGTAATGAAACTGTGAGCATACGTTTCATGGGTATTATCTCCTATGCTATATATTAATAGTGCTGTTGGGGGGCAACCTGCCGACTTGCCGCTTGATAGAAACTGTCTTCCGGCTTTCCGATGTCGGGATTGTATTTCACCGTACGATTCGTGTTGTCAGACAGGTTGTAGTGCATCGCAATGCGTCCACTGTTTACGTCGATGAACTGCCAGCCTGTTGCATCGCGTTCGTGGAAAGGATTGGCACGATTCATGGGCACGGTGAGTTTCGGCAGGTGACTTTCGGCCTGGGCATAACTCTGCGGGTACGGCCATGGCCAGGCAGTGGCCATCACCGCGTGAAAGCTGATGTTGCCAATTTGGTTGTATTGAATCTGATGGACATGTCCATACACGACCGTCACGTCTTTGTATGACTCGAGCATGGCCTGGACGTCTTCGGCATCTTCGGTCCAGAAATTCCACCCCTTGTATATCTTTTGGATCGGCGAATGCGAAAAGAGGACCACAGGCGTGTCTTGGCTGATCTTTGCGAGATCTTTCTTCAGCCAGGCCCTCTGCGTTTCTCCTACCATAAAGGGAGAGCCGTTCGGATTGTCCAGCCCGGCCATTTCATTCATGCGCTGTTCAGCAGATGGCCAGCGTTCAAACGTCCATTTATCGTACGTCAGGATGCTGTTCAGCGTAATGAAGTGGACCCCCTTGTGATCCCAACTGTAATAGTGAGGGCCATACAGCTTGGACCAATATTCGCCCAGATCGAGATAGTAATCGTGCTCTCCGAGAACACCGTACATCTTGTAATTCAGCTTGGACAGCATCTCTGCGCCGTGGTCAAGTTCTTCTTTCTTGCCCAATTGGGCCAAATCGCCGCCAAAGACCACGAAATCGGGACGAGGATTCAGCAGATTGGTCTCAGCCACTGCTCGGATCAGGCCCCGATCCCAGTTACGCACAAACTTGGTGCCTTGAATGTGCTGGATGTGGGCATCTGAAATATAGGCAAAGGTGAAATTCCTGTCCGCGTCGGCAAATGCCAGTTCAACAGTCGTAAGGGGCAGCGTGGCCACGGCCCCCGCACATTTGAGGAAGTCTCGACGGTTCATATGAGTATGTCTCATGGGTGCCTCCTTTACTTGGTTTTAACGGCCTGAGTGAACTCAGGACTGGTCAACGATTCCATAAATGCCACCAGATCGTCGATTTGGGCCTCGGATAGATTCAGCGGGCGAATCCCCCCGCTCAGGAAATCATTCACCGGGTCCCCTTCGTTGGTCACGCCCCCGTTATTGTAATGCACTACCACATCTCTCAGTGTCTTCAGACTCCCGTCGTGCATATAGGGCGCAGTGACTGCGATGTTGCGCAGGGTCGGGGTACGGAACGACCCCAAACCATCGAAATCTCGGCTGATCGCAAAGCGTCCCAGTTCCGAGGTCCGCTTGTCAGTGAGCACCTGGACATCCACTTCAGAGGCGGTTGCGTCGGCTTGAAGAAACTTGCCGGCCAGTTCGGGCACATCCTTCTGGATATCGTTAATACCCACACCGATATTATGAAACAGATTATCTGTAAAAATGGCTTGGGTTTGCTCAATGACATGACACGATACGCATCGTCCTTCATTGACAAAGAGACTGTAGCCACTTTTTTGGGCGTCGGTCAGTGCAGTCTCTTCGCCACCGTAATACCAGCGATCAAAAGGCGAATTTCCGGAGATGACCGTGCGTTCAAATGCCGCAATGGCCTGGGTCACTTCGGTCATGGTGATGGCTTCGCCCATTTTTCCAAAAACGGCCTTGAATTGTCTCTGGTAGTCTGGATCGGACCGAACGATATCCAAGATGGGTTGATGGTCTTTAAGCCCCATTTCAACGGGGTTGAGAAACGGGTGCAGCGCCTGCTCTTCCAGGCTGGGGGACCGCCCATCCCAGAAGAATGTCGATGCATAGACCGAATTGAGCACCGTGGGTGCATTGCGCGTTCCCGTCAATTTGTTTATACCCTCCGATACCTGCAGCGGGCTGTCCGTAAACGCCTTCTCTGGCAGGTGACAGGTCGAACAACTCACCTCCTTGGTCGTGCTGAATCGCTTGTCATTGAACAACACCTCTCCCAGGGCAATCTTCTCGGGTGTTTGAGGATTGTCCTTGGGATACGTAATCTCAGGTAATCCCAAAGGAACTGATGTCGAAGGGGAAACGCCATTCATCCTCGCCACACTGGGGAATTCGACTTGGGAACCCACGGCCTCGGATTGTGCATGCGTCCTTATCGCCATTGCCATAAGCAACACACTACACATGATGATCACGCTTTGTCTGCTCATGATTCTAACTCCTTTCCATTGAATTACCGGATTTAACGTACTTTGCTTGTTATCACATTGTCTTTCAGCACATTTGAGGGAAGCACCTCGCACTTCCAAATGCACTGTTTCTGCTTGCCCAAGTGTTTTCGCCGAATCGGATGGTTTTGGTATGTCAAACTTCTTTTTGCAGAACAGATCTTGAGTGAGTTCGCAACGCGTACTGGATCCTTATGATCGCATACTATCCAATACCCATAGCGTGTCAAGGACAATTTTGGCACCATTGAAGCACCTGAGACGCCCTAGATTGAGCGATGGATCATGCCTTCAGGCATGCTGCATTCTGCTACTGAGTTACAGTTCGCTGATCGTCAATGGCGGTCTTTGCCGCTATTTTGTTGCTTTCCAGCGTAACCAATCCCACTTGTTTGCCAATACGAATGCCAGTGGTTTGTGTCTGTTTGTCTTGCGCACGGGTATCCCGGATGACATTGTCTGTGAACACCAGATCATTGGTTTGCCCTTGAATGCAGATACCGGCCTCACCGTTGTTTTCGATCACATTCTCTTCCAGGCGATTGCGATGTGCTGCCATGGCCAGGGTTTCATTGCGAAAGAAGATGCCATATTGGTGGTTTTCTCGCACGATATTGGATCGCAGCAGATTGTCCGAATCCTTGTGCCCAATGGAGATGCCGAACTGCCCGTTGTGTTCCAGCACATTGTTTTCAAAGAGTCCGTGTCGAACACGCCAGCACAGGAACAACCCGTCCGTGCCGTTGCCACGGGCCACGCAGTTTTGAATCTTGGGACGCTGGGACCCGCTGCCAGGATGCAGACCCAGCGAGGTATTACCTTCTGACACACAATCCATGACTGTCACATCATTCGATTGCTGAAAGCTGATGCCGTCGCCATTGTAGTTGCGCACGTTACAACCCTGAATCACAGTGCCAAAACATCGATACAGAAAGATGCCTCCGCCTCTGCAGCCGTTCAGGTGAATCGTCTCTTCCCTGTTGCCGTCAATCATGAGATCTTCGATACGAACGCCTTCCAGATCGTAGCCGCTGACCACAGGAAAGACCGTGGCAGCCTGGGCCTTGTTGCTGACCATGCAATCCGCCATGAGCGGTTTATCGACGGCAAAGGTGTTTCCATTCTGACCCGTGATGCGAGCCACTGTGGTATGAAACCCACCTGCACGATCATCCCAGATGGCCACACCGTGGCCCACAGCAAATCCTGTAGGGTCTTTGACTGTAAACTGCTGCTCCCCAAAGTCGCCGTCCATGGCCAGAGGCGACACCACGGCCCTGGCCTGGCGAAGCATGGTCTTGCCCTTTTGGCCCCGAACCGCCACGTTTGATCTCAGATGGAGAGAATCATACATGAGGTACTCGCCCGGACCAATGTCAACCGTACCGCCGCCCAGAGTGGCGATGTAGTCCACTGCGGCCTGCAGGACCCGGTTGTCTTTCCCTATGAGATCTGCGTGCTCGAATCCCACGGTGATACCGGGCATCACGGTCATGGCCGAGTGCATGGCGTGCGGTAATTGTTGTTCGTCGCGCGGGGGCGAAAAATCTCGTTCCACGGCCATGCCACTGGAGATGCCTATTCCAACGGCCAACACGATCCAAATTGAATGACGACTCAGTGTTCTCATAATTTGTCTCCTCAACTAGGACTGTGTCCAGTGTACGACCTTGATATCTTTTATTTTGGAGTCATCAAACTCAATGCCAAAACCGGGCCTGTCTGAGAGCGTCATCACGCCGTTGACTGGATGAGGCTGAAATTTTTCAAACACATAGTAAGTCGACATTTTTTGGATGAGATATTCCACCAAAGGACAGACTTCCACGGGTTGGCTGGCCACCACATGCATGGCCGCATGCAGGCTGTGGCCATGGGGGATTACATGGGCGCCGTGTACTGACGCGAGCGTACAGATCTTGACCAGTTCACTCACACCTCCGCACCACTCCGGATCGGCCTGCACCACCTGAATGGCACCGGCCTTGAGGAATTTGTGCACATCCCACCGGCTGTAGAAATGCTCCCCTGTGGCCACGGGGATCGAGGTCTCGCGACTCAACTCAATAAAGGCCTCCAGGTTGGCCGTTTGAACGGGTTCTTCAATCCACCGCGGGCAATAGGGTTCTGCACGTTTGGCCCAGGCCAGGGCATAGGGCAGGTCCCATTGCCAGTAGGCATCGAACATCAGGTCCACGTCCGGGCCCACGGCCTCGCGCAACAGACGCACCACCTCCACGTCCTGGCTGACTGCCGCAGGACCCTGCTTGGGCCCGCGGTCCCTGACGAACCACTTCTGATGCTGATATCCCTGTTGCTTGAGTTCCCTGGCCTTGGCCTGCAGGGCTGCGGGTTCCTGCGAAAATCCCAGACAACTGGCATAGGCCCTGACTGTCTGGCGTGATCCGCCCAGCAGCCGATACACGGGCAGGCCCGTCAAGCGGCCTCGCAGGTCCCACAGTGCGTTGTCTACGGCACTGAGACCCATGATAAAGTGACTGCCGCGCGAGTGCCGGTCTGCGCGAAACATGCGATCCCAAAAGGCATTGACTGCCAGCGGATCCTGACCGATCAGGTGGGATCCGAAAAAACGATCCACAAATAAGGCAGCCTCCTGATCGATCGGACCGTATAAGCCCTGTACATCGGTGTTCGTCAGGATCTTCAAATACAAGGCCTGCTGGGCATTGTGGCTTGTGAGTTTGAGTATCTCGATGCCCGTGACCTTGACTCCCACCCCCTGTGTGGTGCGGTTCACCGTGGTTTGATCGGCAGCCTGTGCGGTTGGCATGGAGGGCCACGAACACACGGCCCCTGTGCTTGCGAGACTCAACAGAAATTGCCTTCTTCCCATGTGTGCTGCCATATCAATCTCCTATGTTTTGTTTCCTTCATGCCTATATCGCCGCAGGTTTCAGGGAGACTCCCGGGCCTGACTCATCATACCTGTTGGACCGCAAAAAGCCACCCCTTTGCAAAACTTGCCCGGCAGTTCAAAAACGCCGGTTATGCAATTTTCTGGTCTAAAGGAGGCTTGAAGTCTCTGGATTCTTTGGTATGCTGTGTTTTTTGAATTGAGTCGATTTATGCATGGATGACAATGAACGACCAGGAAATATTCATTAAAATAGTGCAGGATGCCAAGGATCTTCCGGATCTGCTTCGCAAATATGCGTCTGAGGCCTGGATGGTGACTGGTAAGGTTTTAGAGCCGTCCTTTCTCAGTCTGTTGGATATGCAGATTGAGCAAAGCTCACGCGGGCCTCTCTGGACAGACAAACTCAAAGACCGCAAACAGGCCATGCTTCCCTATTGCAACCAGCGTCTGCTCAAGGGACGCATTGATATAGGCAAGGATGTGTACTGGATTCAAGTGGCCCCTGACTCCATGGAACTGGTGTACTGGGAGTTGTACGAGGCCTATCAGGACAAGCTGAAATAAGACACTGATTATACCAGAGAGGGCCTGTCCATTCAAGGCAGGGATTTGAGCGGGGCCGTACTGAGCGCCTTGGTCGACAACAAACCACAGGCAGCATAGATATCAAGACCGCGTGAGGCGCGTATCGTGGTGATAATCCCTTTTTTGTTGAGTTCGTCCTGGAACCAGGCCAGGGTCTCTTCGTTCGTGCCTTGCAGGGGGCTGCCCGGGATGGGATGAAACCGAATGAGATTGATACGGCAGCGGATCCCGGCCAGCAAGCGTGACATCTCCTTGACGTGTCTCGCCGTGTCGTTCACGCCGCCAAACACAATGTACTCGAAGGACACGCGACGCTGGCCGCTGAAATCCCATTGCTTGATCAGGTCAATCACCTCTTGAAGGGGATAGGCAATCTGCACGGGCATCAACTGCTGGCGTTCCTCATGGAAGGGTGTGTGTACACTGATGGCCAGATGGGCTTCACTTTCCCTTAGAAAGCGGACCAGCCCGGGCGTGATGCCCACACTGGACACGGTAATGCGCCGGGGACTCATGGCAAAGCCCCAATCTGCAGTGAAGATGTCGATACTCTTGAGCACCTCGTCTAGATTGTCAAAGGGTTCGCCCATGCCCATGTACACGAGGTTGGTCACCTGGCGCCGCTCCATGATGCTGCGCACCTGGTTGACGATCTCACCTGCGCTCACCTGGCCTTGAAATCCCTGCTTGCCTGTCATGCAGAAGAGGCAGCCCATTTTGCAGCCGATCTGGGATGACACACAGACTGTCACCCGATCGTCACTGGGGATCATGGCCGTTTCAATGAACTTGCCTGTCTCCGTGGGAAAGAGGTATTTTTTTGTGCCGTCCTGACTAGTCTGCACTTGAGTGGGCTCATGCAGGCCAAGGGCATACTGTTCTTCCAGCAGGGCCCTGGCCCTTTTAGACAGGTTGGTCATGTCCGCAAAGCAGGTCACATCCTTCTGGTACAGCCATTGGGCCAGTTGCGTTCCGGTAAATTTCGGCAGACCGAGTTGTCTGGCGATCTCAATCAGTTCGTCCAGAGTTTTTCCAAACAGAGCAGGTTTCATAGGAGGTATCTTGAACCAGGATCCGGTTTTGAGCAAGTTTAAAAGTAGATTTCACAGAGGATATTGCCAAAGGGAATGCCTCTGGCAATCAAGAGATCCCGGATCTCCACACACATGGTGGCCTGGCCGCAGATGTAGACCCGATCCGGAAGAGGGTCACGGGTCTGTTCAAAGAACCGGTTCACACGGCCATGCGCAATGCCTTCAGGGCCTTCGCCAGAGCAGAAACGGTGATAGCGGTCGCCCAGTTGTTGTTCCCATTCAGTGTGAAAGTAAAATTGATTGGCATAACGTACACCATGCAGCAGGGTCTTGTTATGGCCCAGGCCGGAGCGGAGCATGCTGTAGAAGGGGGCAATGCCAGTGCCCGTGGCAATCCAGAGGGCCGGTTCTGCCGTGCCGATGAAGGTGCCACCAGGCTCAGAGACTCTGATTGCATCACCGCGTGACAAACCCGCCAGTCGGGGCGTGAGTGCGCCGTCTTTCTTGATGTTGTACAGCACACTGAGCTGCGCGTCGCCAGTCCCGCTGCAGATACTGTAGATGCGTGGGGGCAGATCGTTATCCAGGGAGAGCTTGACTGTCTGCCCAGGTAAAAACTCAACCTGTCGCTTGATGCTGAGCAGAAACACACCTGGCGATATTTCGGTGTTGCTGAGAATCTTTTGCATTGATTGACTTCCCAAATGCTCAAGCGGGTATCCTCTGCTCCAGTGCTGCAGAGCCCACACCTTTTCCACCCTATTGAAGACGGTTGTATTTCATGTTATTTTGCGCGCCGGAAGGCGTGATTTCCAGGCCACGGTCATTATAGCACCCCTCAAGTGCATTGCTATGGCGAATTTCAGGCTCAGTGCCTGACTGACCCATGTATGTAAGGATCTTGGGATTGTTTTTCTCTGGATCTGTCTTGCTTTGGAAATGCTTTGTTGTGAATTCTTGGATCATGGATTACACTTTCTATCATCTATTGCTGGTCCAAAAGAACCTCCAGACCTACTCAAGAAAGGCGGTGCTTTATGCCGTTGGCTGAAAAAAGAACGAATAGAACGCGTACCATTGTCTCTATCTGCATGCTGGCAGCCTTGGGTTTGAATGCCGCTGCACTGGCCCAGGAAAACCCGGATCTCAAGGTGTCGTATACCATCAATCCTGCGCAGGTGATAAATCGCATTGATGAAAAGGTATACGGACATTTTTTTGAACACATCTACCACTCGGCCAATGGGGGACTGTGGGGCGAACTCGTCTGGAATCGCAGCTTTGAAGAGAATGCTGGAGGACGCTGGCAGGTTGACGAGGGTGAAGTGACCCAGGCGGGTATGGGCACTGACCAGCGTTTCATGCTTGGCGATCCCACGTGGACGGACTACGAGATTGAACTGGAGGCACAAAAGACAGGCGGCAGCGAGGGATTCTTGATTCTCTTCCGTGAAACCAGTCCTCAAGTCCATTACTGGTACAACCTCGGGGGGTGGGGCAATACGCGGCATCAGTTGGAAAAAGCCGGCCCTGGGCAGAGTCGAAGGACTGTGGGCCCTGCAGTGACTGACCAGATCAAGACCGGACACTGGTACAAAATTCGTGTGCGATGCCAGGGCAATCACGTTCAGATCTGGCTGGATGGCCAACAGGTGCTGGATTACGTTGATTCCAGGTCCGCCAACCTGACCGGGAGAGTGGGTGTTGGGACCTGGGCCACCACTGCCAGGTTCCGTCACATGAAGGTGACAGCACTGGATGGCACGGTCCTGTTTCAGGGGACACCCGCTTCAGTCAAGCCGACCTTTGCGGCAAAGCACTGGCGTCTGTTTGGCCGGGGAACCGCTGAGGTGGTCTCAGACGATCCCCTGAACAGCCATTTTGGTGTGCGTATTCACGGAGAAGACGGCGGAACCGGCCTGGCACAGGATCACATCAATCTTCGGGCAGGGGAGGCCTATGTGGGATCGCTCTGGGCTCGCGGCTCGGCCTCTGAGGGGCTGCGCGTGCGTCTGGTTGCGGGGGACAAAACGCTGGCCGAGCAGAGCCTGTCTGTACCGGGGCCGGCATGGCGTGAACTGAAGTTTGACCTGAAGCCCAAGGTGTCAGATGCCAATGCCGCGCTCGAGGTTGCGGTCCAGGGCAAGGCCGATGTGGTCATTGATCAGGTCAGTATGATGCCGCAGTCGTGGCAGGCCCAGGGCGGTTTTCGTCCGGATCTTCTCAAGGCCGTGGCCGATATCCAGGCCCCGATCATTCGGTGGCCCGGCGGATGCTTTGCCTCCCCGTATCGCTGGAAAGACGGCATCGGGCCTCAACATAAACGCGGCGTGACTCGCCGCGAACTCTGGGACGATCTGGACATCAACAGCCATGGGACAGATGAATTTATTGCCCTGTGCCGTAAAGTCGGGGCCGAACCGCTGATCGTAATCAATATCGGCACCCCGCAATGGAACGCTGATGCAGACACCTATGACTTCCTTCAGGACGCGCTGGACTGGATGGAGTACTGCAACGGCCCGGCGGATTCGACATGGGGCAGGGTGCGTGCAGCCAATGGTCACCCTGAACCCTACCAAGTCAAGTACTGGGAGATCGACAACGAGACCTGGGGCATGGGCATTGACAATTACATCGAGGCCGTGAAGCGGTTCGCACCGGCCATGCGAAGGGCCCAGCCGTCGGCCAGGTTGATCGCCTGCGGCAGCGGGGGATTCGACCTGCAGTGGAATCGACGCGTGATTGACGCGTGCAGCGAACTGATCGACTACCTGAGCATCCATCACTATGAAAACCCGGATCGGTTTGCCCAGGGACCCTATGCCTACGAGCGATTCATTCGCCAGACCGGTGACATCATTGCCAACTCGAAGAACCCCAACCTGAAAATATACTGCTCTGAATGGAACGCTCAGACCACGGACTGGCGAACCGGCCTGTACGCCGGAGGGGTACTCAACGGCTTCGAGCGATGTGGAGATGTGTTTGAAATAGGCGGTCCTGCGCTGTTCCTGCGTCACGTGTCAGCCACGGCCTGGGACAATGCCTTCATCAATTTCGACCAGTCCGCCTGGTTTGCAGCGCCCAATTACGTGGTGATGCAGCTGTGGCGTCATCGCTTCGCGCCGAACCGTATCGCCATGAAGGGCAGCAGCGAGGTGCTCAACAGCATTGCCACAAAATCAGAGGACGGCCAGACCCTGTATGTCAAGTGCGTCAATACAGAATCGTCCCCGGTTGAGGTCACACTGAATCTGACACCCGGCTTCGCACCTGTGACCGCGTCTTTTGAACTGGTGTCGCCTGGGTCGTTAAGCGCGAGGAATACCCTGGATCGTCCCCAGGTGGTTCATGTGGAGCAAGCCGGGATTCGCATGGATCAAGGCGAGATCCGGTTTGCCATGCCGGGCCTTAGCGCAGGTGTGGTGATGATAAAGCGCTAGCCCTGTACCAATACCATTTACACAGAGAGGTACCAAGATGAAAAAAATCACCTTGTCGATCACGTGGGTCTTGATGCTGGTCCTGTCATTGTCTGGTGCTGTGCCGGTGTTGGCGCAGGGTGGAGGGGGAGACCAGTTTCTGGATGGAATTGGTGAAACTGCGTTGATTGCGCGGTATCTGTTCAACGGGGATGCCAAGGACTGGTCCAGGAATAGCTTTCATGCCGATGTACGGGGTGCTGAAGCAGTCTACGTGGAAGACAGCCAGTTTGGCCGCGTTCTGTCCCTGCCTGGGGGGAGTCCGGGCGGTTATGTGCAGATACCGGGACAGGCCCTGATCAACGCGGACACGGTCAGCGTGACAGGCTGGCTGTGGATCAGAAGTACGTCACCCTGGCAGAGGTTCTTTGATTTCGGCACGAACACGGCGAAGAATTTTTTCTGTACACCGATTGGAGAGGATGCCTCTGAAGGCTATCGTGCCAGAGTGACCACGACCGGCTGGACAGGGGAGCAGGGCCCTGTCACCTCACGTGTGGCCATCGACCAATGGGTGCATCTGGCCATTGTCCTGGATACGGCCGGGCAGACCTTGAGCAGTTATGTGAACGGTGTCAGGGTCGGCCATGCCGCAGGGGTGGATGTAACGCTTGCGCAGGTGCTCGACCAGGACGATCCTGCAGCGAATCGCCTATATATTGGCAAGGCCCAGTACGAGGATAGCGATCTCAATGCCAAGGTGCATGATGTGCGCGTGTACAGTATTGCCCTGACACACACACAGGTGGCCGCGATCCATCGCAATGCACTGTCACAGGACAGGGCTGAATCGACAAGCCGGGATGCCGGGCCTGTGCCAACAGAACCAACCACCACCCGGCCGACTACCTCGTTACTGATGGGGGTGTCTGATATCGCGGTCGAGACCGTGGTGGGGCATTTGCCGCATCTGCCCTATACCCTGCCTGCAACCTATCGTGACAGTGCCACAGGACCGAGGGTTCGCGTAATCTGGCCGGCCCCTGTGAACAACGATCAGGTCCTGAAGACCGGATCCTACACCGTGACCGGCACTGTGCCGGGTTCGGATTTTCAGCCAAAGGCCACTGTGACAGTCAAGGCAGTGCCGGATGCCGCGGAGGTCCATGAACGTCACGCCGAGGCATTTCCTTTGGGACAGGTGGTGCTGGACCCGGATGAACAGGGCCGTGACACCCAGTATATCAAGAACCGAAACAAGTTTGTGCTGACCCTGGCTCAGACCGATCCGAACAGCTTCCTGTACAATTTTCGCGAGGCCTTTGGCCAGGACCAGCCCGAAGGCGTCAAACCGCTGGGCGGGTGGGACAGTCAGACGACCCGATTGCGCGGTCATGCCACGGGTCACTACCTGTCTGCCATAGCCCAGGCGTATGCCAGTACCACGTATGATGCGGCCCTGCATGACAATTTTCGCAGGAAGATGGACCAGATGATCGATGTCCTGTATGACCTGTCTCAGACATCCGGCAGGCCTGCTCAAGAGGGTGGGCCATTCAATGCGGATCCAACGGCTGTGCCCCCGGGACCGGGCAAGGACACCTATGATTCGGATCTGAGCCAAAACGGCATTCGAACCGACTCGTGGAACTGGGGCAGGGGCTTTATCAGCGGCTACCCGCCGGACCAGTTCATCATGCTGGAAAAGGGCGCCACATACGGCGGCAGAAACAACCAGATCTGGGCGCCCTACTATACGCTGCACAAGATCCTGGCCGGCCTGCTGGATTGTTACGAGGTGGGCGGCAACAGGAAGGCCCTGGACATTGCCCGGGGCATGGGCCTCTGGGTGTATGCCCGTCTGAATATTGTCCCCACAGACACTCGCATCAGCATGTGGAATCGGTATATTGCCGGGGAATACGGCGGCATGAACGAAGTCATGGCCCGTCTCAACAAGATCACAGGGGATCAGAGATTCCTGGCCTGCGCCCAACTGTTTGACAATATCAGTTTCTTCTTTGGCGACGTGGCGCACACGCACGGCCTCGCCAGAAATGTGGATACGCTTCGCGGCAAGCACGCCAACCAGCACATCCCGCAGATTACCGGTGCCCTTGAAACCTTTAAAGGCACGCACAATCCCGAGTACTACTGGATCGCGGACAATTTCTGGGACATCTTCTACCACAGCTATATGTACAGCATCGGGGGTGTGGCCGGTGCCAAGCATCCCAACAATGCCGAGTGCTTTACGGCCCAGCCTGATACCCTGTTTGTCAACGGTTTTGCCAGGGGCGGCCAGAATGAGACCTGTGCCACGTACAATCTGCTGAAGCTGAGTCGTCAGCTCTTTATGTTTGACCCGGACACCAAGTTCATGGATTACTATGAGCAGGCCCTGGTCAACCACATTCTGGCGTCTGTGGCCCAAGACAATGCAGGCAACACCTACCATGTGCCGCTCAATCCAGGGGCGCGCAAAGGTTTTGGCAATGCACGCATGACAGGCTTCACCTGCTGCAATGGCACGGCCCTGGAGAGCAGCACCAAACTTCAGGATTCGATCTATTTCAAGGGCACAGACAATGCCTCGCTGTACGTGAATCTCTATGTGCCCTCCACACTGACCTGGACAGAGCAACAGGTGGTCCTCAAGCAGCGCACCAGTTTTCCGTATGCGGATTCCACGAAACTGATCATCACCGGTCACGGTCAGTTTGACATCAAGGTGCGCGTGCCGAAATGGGCGACACGCGGTTTCTTTGTCAAAATCAACGGACAGGATCAAACCGTTCAAGCCGCGCCCGGCACCTACCTGACACTTAAAAGAGACTGGCAAGACAGGGATACCATAGAACTCCGGATGCCCTTTGGCTTTTATCTGAGTCCGGTCATGGATCAGCCCAATATCGCCAGCATCTTCTATGGCCCGGTGTTGCTGGCAGCTCAGGAAGCCGAGTCCCGGTCCGCATGGCGCCCCATCACACTGGACGCAGACGACCTGAGCCAGTCCTTTTCAGGCGATCCAGGGACGCTGCGTTTTACTGCCGCCGGTGTGACCTTCAAACCTTTCTACGAAACCTACGGGCGATATTCCGTGTATCTGGATGTGACACTGGAGTAGGGCGGGCAAGGCGCATTAAAAGAGCGGCCCTGGAGACCAGGACCGCTGGCATGGTGCTGAGCCCTGTTTTAGAACAGGGCGTGTTCCTTGTTAAAACGGTTTGTCTATGGGTTGCGTGATCCCTGCCAACCAGAGGATTTCCTCTGCAGACAGGGCCCGATTGAAAATCACGGCATCATCGACACTGCCAGGGAAAGAACTGGTCTGTGTCACACGGCTGCCGATATGCACGCGATCACCAGACGCAGAGAGGTCCTGCACATTGGACAGGGCCGGGTCACTGTCCATGGCCATGCCATCCAGGAAATAGGCCACGGTGGTACCGTCGTAGGTCATGGCATAATGGTGCCAGGTCAGCGCCTCCTGGTCAGAGATCATGGTCTCCTCCCAGCCCCAGACGTGGGCGCCCACACCGCCGGGCCCACCCAGGCTTCCGATGTTGAAGTGACTGCCATTGCCGCCGCTGCCGTCTTCCACGGTCTTTCCGGTAAAGCCAAAGATCAGGGTCCAGTCCGGAATGTCCGTGCTGGCAGCCTTGGCCCAGCAGGCAATGGTTCTGGGCATGGTGCCGCTGATCCCCACAGCACCGACTGCCACATACTGATCATCGCCCCCGGGTAGAGACAAGACCTGACCCCGGATTGGATCCGACACAATCACCGTACCATCAGTGCCCACGACCGTGCCATTGCGGCCATGGCCCGAGCTGTCATTCATATTGCCTTCAAAGGTGAACTTTGCAGCCAGACCCTCCGTGCCGGGATTGACCGGAGTCATGAGCTCACCGGTCCTGGCATACAGTCGGATGTCGTCAATCAGGATCATACCTGCTGCACCACTGCCATCCACACCAATGGACAGTGTTGTCACATTCTGGAGGTTTGTGTTGACAGAGCCCAGGTCAATGTTCCAGGCCTGCCACGCGCCCTGGGCAATATTACCGGGATCATGCGCATACGTGACCTTGACATTGTTGATCTTCACAAAGAGCGTGCCTGTATTGCCGGGTTGGCCGCGAAAGGCAATGGACAGTGTCTTGGCACCGCCTGCGGTCCAGTCTTGCGCCTCAGTGAAGGTGCGATCAGTCTGTGACGCCACGCCGCCGGTGTTGCTGTAATAAAACGGCATGGATTGACGACTGCCGGGCAGGGTGCTGACCGTTTCCATGAGGTCGCCGCCATAGTAGGGACTCGTGATGGTCCAGATGTCATGCCCAATCCCGGCACCCGTGCCATTGCCGGGATTGCCGGGTTCCGGATTGGTGAATCCATAACCATCAATCCAGGTCTGGAAGGGACGATTCGGACTGAGGTTGCCATACCCCTCAAAATCATCCACAATCAAGGCCACCGGTGTCATCAAATGCCACACAGGGCCGGCCCATACTGAGACAGCCTCTGAGTCGTTCACTTCATCCACACGCCAGTAATAGGTCCCATCCAACTGCAGGTCAAACGCACCCAGATCGATGCGGTTTGTCATGATTGTGACAGACGGCGCCAGGCCCTCGACCACGGCATCCAGGTCATCACTGACATAGAGGGTGTGC
The DNA here is from genome assembly GCA_021736645.1 of Phycisphaerae bacterium. Taxonomy (GTDB): domain Bacteria; phylum Planctomycetota; class Phycisphaerae; order Sedimentisphaerales; family Anaerobacaceae; genus JAIPFM01. The sequence goes on from JAIPFM010000071.1 coordinate 19,763, forward strand.
TCACCGGCTTCACGGCCTGCACGCCAGGTCGCCATGGCATTGGGGTTCACATCCGCAGAACCAGAGGCCGGCTTGGGGTCACGTGCGTGAACCGGTACGGCAAAGAATTGCACTTCACTCACGCCGTATTGGGGGAGCAGACCACCCCAGTTGCTCAGGATATTGATCTTCACATACCTGGCTGCGACTGCGCCGAAGTCTATCACATGGGGCGTATCGTAGGTGGCCGAACCCGGGGCGCGGCTGATTTGACTGGCGTCTGAAATCGCTGTCCAGTCCACGGCATCCACGGAATACTCTATCCTCACATCCTTGATGCCCCAGCCCACAAAAGGCTCGGAACTGGTATTTGAGTTCCAGATGAGCATCTGGTCGAGTTTCTCTGTGCGGTCGAATTCGTACATCAGCCAGGCATCCAGATCAGGTGAATTGCTGAGCCACATCTGCTCTGGTGTGGCAGAATGCGTCATACCCTCAAGGCCCGAACCATCCACGGTCAGGGCCGGCGCATTCTGTTTGCCGAAACTCGACGCCGTGACATGGTCGATGTCCACGGGCACCCTGATGGCATAGGGCTCTGCTGTGAAGCTCCAGATATCCCCTGTAAAGACCGTGTTGTCAGGCGCAGCGTTCACCTCATCCACACGCCAGTAATAGGTCTGGCCGAACTCAAGACGGCCCGGATCAAAGGCCGTGACAACCAGGTCGGCAGCGGTCGGCACGGTCATGCTGTTGACCTCTTCATAACTCGTTCCAAAGTACACATGATGTTTGATGGCATAGTCACCTGGCGTCCAGGACAAGACACTATCACGAGCTACATCACTGGCCTTGTGTGCTGGACTCGGGTTCTTACCGAGTTCCGGGGCGACTGCGCGTTCATCCGAGAGGACGAGATACCCATATCCCAGGTCCTGGGCATGTGCTTCAAAGCTGGTCCAGGTCATCTGGATTTCCCGATCCGCAGCGTCTGTATCATCAATCACAGGGTGGAAGCCAATGATGCTGCCCACGGACCAGTCCAATTGATTGATGTCTGCATAGGGGATCGAAGCCTCGCAGATGTATCCATCGGCCGTGGTCACAGCCGCAATCTGCAGCGAACCGGGTTCGGCCGATGTGCTGGTTTCCATGTTGTCCCAGTTCCATTTCTGGGCATTGGCATTAAACCCGTACTGATAGTGTTCCGCATGGGGCGCCACGCGGTTGGTCGTGGCAAAAAACACCTCGACGCAATCGGCATTCCAGATGTCGACACCGGTTTTGTTCATGGACAATGTATCGTCCTTTACGATCACGGCCATGTACACGTTTTCGTCATCCCACAGCATATAAAATTTACCGCTCAGGTCGTCGGGGCCGTCCCAACTGGCCTGCCCGGCATTCAATTGCTCTGCGGTGTCAAGCACGGCCGGAATCATGGCGTCGAGATTCCAGTCGCTCAGGTCTCCGTCAATGACACTGGGGGTACCTCTGAGACAGTCTATGATCAGGGGTTCTCCGGTGGTGGGGTGCACGGCCGGGGGGTCGGCCATGGCCAGATTCAGCAGCAATAGAGTCAACAGTCCCAAAGATAGGCTTTTTTTTGCACACATTTCATTCTCCTTCTTCTCTCAATGAAAGTATTGGTTCAAACAACAAACAGCCGTTTGATAAATTCCAATGGTGTGGCAAAGAGGGCGGCCTTGGCACGCATTTCCAGAACAGGATGTAAGATCACTTGGCACGTCCAGATACATCCATGATTATATGCAATTGCGACAGTCAATGCAAATGGGTTTTCTCACATTGTTCAAACAGGTTAAGTGGACTGTCAATAGCCCTCTATTGCAGTGCCCGGCAGACTGGATTCGGTTCGGGCGCATAAAGAAAGCGGCCCTGGACTTGCCAGGGCCGCTTCGCCTAATCTAATAAAGTAACGATCAAGCCAACTTAGAAGGGCACATCGATGTCTGATGTACCGCCGGCCAGAGAGAGGGCCTCGCCTGCGGACAGTGCACGGTTGTACACACGCACATCGTCAATCAACCCGTAGAAGAAGGCCTCTGGCCCGGTGTTCGCGGCCACGGCACGGGCACCAATGTACACGTTGTGGGTGGACGGCGTGCACACGCCAGTGTCGGCAATCTGGACATCCAGCATACCGTTGACATACAGAGTCCGTAAACCGGCTTCCATGTCATACACACCGGTCACCTGAATCCACTCACCTGTCATGGCCGCAACGTTGACCGTGCCCTGCGGGTCATCAGCCCCGGTTGTGCCTCGCACTGTAAAGGTCAGGTTTGGCGTGGAGGAGTGGCGACGCAACTGCCAGCCGAGATTATCCTCGCCGCGGTTGCCCATGATCGCATGGCCCCAGCCAGCGGTCAATTCCGTAATGTTGACCCACGCACACACTGAGAAACTACCGGCGAAGTTGAAGCCTCCGGCGGGTCCCAGATCCACACAACCGTCAATGCCGTCCAAGTTTAATGCCTGGCCTTTTGCGCCAGCGGTAAATCCTGCGGAACCCACCAATGTTCCATTGTGACCGTTGCCGGATACATCATTCGCATTACCTTCAAAGCTGTACTGAGCGAACAAACCGTTTGTTCCCGGATCTGTCGGTGTGACGACCTGGCCAGCCGCTTTGTGCAGTGTGATATCATCGATCAGGATCATCCCCGATGCACCACTGCCATCCACACCAATCGCAATCTTCGTGACACTCTGAAGGTTGGTATTCACAGTAGACAGGTCAATATTGAAGGCCATCCAGCCCCCGATGGTCAGATTACTCGCGTCGCGAGGATAGGTGACCTTGACATTGTTGATCTTGACATAGAGCGATCCGGTATTGCCGATCATCCCACGGAAGGGGACGGACACAAGCGTAGCGCCACCCACGGTCCAGTCCTGCGGCACAGCAAATGTATGCTGAGTCTCTGATGCCGCGCCGCCGGTATTGTTGTAATAGAACGGCAGGGACTGAGTACTGCCAGGAATTGTGCTGCCTGTTTCCATGAGGGAGCCGCCGAAGTAGGGACTGCTTGGGCCCCAGATGTCATGGCCGATGCCAGCCCCGGTGCCATTACCCGCATACTCGACTGGGTAGAATTCATCGGCTGAATAGCCATACCCATCGAGCCAGTGCTGGAACGGGCGGTCCGGACTGAGATTGCCATAACTCTCGAAGTTCTCCACGACCAATGCGGTGGATGCATCAAAGCTCCACATCGGACCTGTCCACGCGGACGGGGTCTCTGCATCATTGACTTCATCCACGCGCCAGTAATAGGTTTGGCTCATCTGGAGATCAAGCGGTTTGAGATCGGCACTGTTTGTCATGGAGGTGACAGAAGGTGCTGAGGCATCAGCCACGGCATTCACGTCATCACTCACGTAGACCGTGTGTTGACCGGCTTCACGGCCGCTTCGCCATGTCACCACGGCATCCGGACGGATGTTCGTGGAACCGGAGGCAGGTTTGGGTTCACGTGCGTGAACGGGCAGGGCATAAAACTGGACTTCAGCCACGCCATACTGAGGCAGCAGACCGCCCCAGTTGCTCTGGATATTGATCCTGACAAACTTGGCCTCAACCAGACCGAAGTCCACGGCCTGGGGCGTGTCATACGTAGGCAGGCCAGGTGCTCGATCAAGTTGTGTGGGTTCTGCCAGGGCAGTCCATTCAGTACCATCGATCGAGTATTCAATGCTCACGCCCTTGAGCCCCCAGCCAATAAATCCTTCAGACGTACTGTTTGAGTTCCAGATCAGCATCTGGTCGAGTTTCTCTACCCTGTCGAACTCGAACATCAGCCATGGTGAGAAGTCGGCAGCGCCGCTGAGCCACATGGTTTCACTGGCCGCGCCATGCGTCATGCCGCTGAGACCGGCTCCATTGACAATCAGTGCAGGTGGATTCAATTGAGCAGCGCTTGACGCGGTGACATTGTTGACGTCCACCGGGACCTGAATGGCATAGGGCTCTGCCGTGAAACTCCAGATGTCACCCTTGAACACGGTCTTGTCCGGTGTGCTGTTGATTTCATCCACACGCCAGAAATAGGTCTTGCTGAACTCAAGACGACCCGGATCAAAGGAGGTGACTGTCAGGTTGGCAGCCGTGGGTGTGGTCATACTGTTGACGTCTTCAACGCTGTCGCCAACATAGATGTTGCGTGTGCCGGCATTTTCGCCTGGCGCCCATGTCAGGACGCTGTCGCGGATCACATCCTGGGCTTCATCCGCAGGATTCGGTGCTGAGGCCAGATTGGGATTGCCCAGGCCGTTCATGATGCTCAAAACTTCTGCATCTGTTAAGGCATTGTGATAGATCTGTACGTCATCAATCATGCCGTTGAACCACTCGCCGCCATTCCAACTGCCAATGACCGTGTCTCCAGTAGTACCAAGATAGGGGGCGGCACCCGACTGGTCCGCTTCGCGTACCCCATTAACATAGACTCGTCTGTCGCCGGTCTCAAAATCATAGACGAACGCTAGGTGAGTCCACTTACCGATTTCAACCATCCCGGCAGGGGTATCGAGGTCATTTGAATAGAACCCCATGCGTACAACACCTGTAGGCATTATTCGAAAATGCATGCTCGTGTTCAGAGCACCGCTCTGAACCTGAGAAAAGACAATCTGATCGCCGGGGAGCGATGATGCATTAACCCACAAAGCGATGGTAAATGTGCGACTATTTAGAGGGATATGCGGGGCTGCCACAAAAGAATTCGTGCCTGCAAAATCTAGGGCCGTGCCGAGCACGCCCTCGACCCAGGCAGGACCGCCATTGAGGACACCGTCATTGCCGTTGCCACTGCCGTCAAAGGCCGTATTGCCGACACCCTCGTCAAAGGACCAGTACCCCATCAGACCGTCAGGTGCACCCAGTGCCTGAGCACACAGCAGACATCCCACAATCAATAAATACGCCACTTTTCTACACATGAAAATCCTCCTCAAATAAACAAAACATGGACTTGATGTTTTTTGCCATTCATGATGTGAATAGCCTTGTCGCAACGGACACTCTTTCTCTTACCAACTTGCCAGACCAAATATCATTGGCCCTTAAACACGCACAACAGAATTATAGGACATTCATGCCGCAATATCAATAATTATATCGCCTCCAATATCCACTGTGGAGCGAATGTCTGGGTTTCCCGGGCTGTTTTTCGAACCGGCCCGTTTAGCCTGTTTAAGCAAGCGATCCGGGCTCCCGGAACCGGATTATGTTTGATAGGCGATAGGCACCAGGCACATAAATCTGGCATTTTGCGTGTCTGACACGTTCTTGAATTGATGCGGTTCATTGGCCATGACCAGCACCACATCGCCAGGTTTGACCGGGATATCCCCCTCAGGCGTGACCACGGCAATGCTGCCGGTCAGGATCATGACCTCGTGTTCAAATGCGTGGGTATGAAAGGGGGTATGGCCGCTGGGTGCCAGTTCGAAAATGCGCATGGCCATGGTTGGGGCATGATCAGAAGGGCCCAGCATGACCTGAACCTTGACATCCACAGCGCCCTCCATGTCCACAGGTACCTGCGAGACCTGATCTTGACTTTTGATGATCATCAGTAGAACTCCCAAAAATATAGTCTTATTTCAAGGAATTTAGCGTATTTTCAAGGTGATCTCCATTAAAATATAGCACATGTATGGACTCAAAAGTGTATACATCGTACATTATAGGCGATTGCAAGTGTTTTTTTGCCATGATTGAGCGGGTCACTCCCGTGCATTATGGGATTCTTTTGGGTATGAAAGGAGCAGGACTGTGCAGTGGTATAAGTGGTGTATGGGGATGGTGGTGTTGAGTTTTTTGGCTGTGTCTGCACACGCGGACTTCATTGTGATTGAGAATTCTTCTTTTGAGAGTCCCCATGTGGACCCTAATGCCTTCCAGGCACTGCCCTTTGTGGATCAGTGGATAGAGAAGGACAACGATGGTGAATTGAGTACCAATACAGGGGTGTTTCCCAACCCGGCGGCAGGAGGTTTTGGTGGTCACCTGGCCAATGCAGAGGGTGAACAGGTTGCCTTTTTGGGCTCCGAGCAGGGCAATAGTCTTGAACAGGATTTAACCGCTGTGTATGAATCCGGATACGCCTATCGCTTGACCGTGGCAGTGGGGATGTCCAGTATGTTTCCCCCGTCAGAGCTGAACTCTCTGGAACTGGCCTTCTACTATTACGATGGGAACGAGCCAGTCAACATCGGCACGAAATACCTGTCTGCCTCCGATTTACTGCTTTTTGAACTGGTGGATGTGTCGCTGACACTCCCGATCGTTGGGACAGATCATGCCTGGGCCGGGCAGCCCATGGGCATTGCCATACGTTCTATAGGACCGGCCAGTGGGTTCTGGGATCTGGACAATGTGCGTGTGGAAGCACTGCTGCCTGTGACACTCGATGTTGGCAATGCCTCCTTTGAAACACCGGTCGTGGATCCGTTGATGTTCCCTGCGCTGCCCTACGTGACCGAATGGACAGAACTGGATCATGACTTGGAGGCCAGTTCAAACACAGGTGTATTCCCGAATCCTGCTCTGGATTCGCCAGGGCATCTTCTCCATGCTGAAGGTCAACAACTTGCCTTCCTGGGCTCCGAAGAAGGCAATGGATTTGAGCAGGTGCTCGAGTCCGTGTATCAAACCGGTTTCTCGTATCAACTGACCGTGGGTGTGGGCGTCTCCGGTCTGTTTCCCCCGTCAGCCGAGAACTCGCTGGCCGTGGTCCTGTACTACATGGATCAGAATGAACCCGTGGATATTGCCGCACAGAGCGTGCCTGCGCCTGACTATACCTCAGATGCGTTGAGGGATGTGACTGTCACTCTGGACCCTGTGGGGCCCAATGATCTGTGGACTGGTCAGCCTGTCGGTGTGGCGATTCGCGCCATGGGGCCAGCCAGCGGATTCTGGGATCTGGACAATGTGCGTGTCAGTGAATTGGTGTCTTCTCTGCCTGCCGTAGAAAATCCGTCGTTCGAATCGCCTGCCATTGATCCCAATGCGTATCCAGTGCTGCCGCTTGTGGGCCAATGGACAGAGATCGATCAGGATGGTGAGACCAGCACCAATACGGGGGTCTTCCTGAACACAC